>JANRMG010000064.1:0-8185 GCA_033761855.1 Candidatus Caenarcanales bacterium | reverse complement strand
TTTGCTCCTTTTTCCAGTAAAAGTTCGGCGGCCTTACTCATGGTGCCTGCGGTGTCAACGATATCATCGACTAAAACACAGGTTTTATCTTTTACATCACCGATTACATTGAAGACCTCAACCGTATTTCTTTTTGAGTAAGAACGTCTTTTATCGACAATTGCCAAGGGAGCTTGGTTCAGTTTTTTAGCAAAAGCACGCGCGCGGCTCACCCCTCCTACGTCGGGGCTTACTACAACTAAATCTTGAAGTCCTAGATTTTCAAAGTAGTCAACCAAAACATTGTTTGCAAAAAGATGATCAACCAGGGTGTTGAAAAACCCCATAATTTGACTGGCGTGTAAATCTAAAGTTACTACTCTATGGGCTCCCGCTGTCTTCAGAAGATCGGCCACTAACTTAGCTGTAATTGGTTCACGTCCAGAGGCTTTTCGGTCTTGTCTGGCGTAGCCAAAGTAAGGCATAACAACATTGATTCTTTCGGCGCTAGCGCGCTTTAAAGCATCAATAATTATCAGCAATTCCATTATGTTGTCATTAACAGAAGGGCTGGTTGGCTGGATGATAAAAACATCATCGCCTCTTACGCTCTCCAAAATCTTGATGTAAAGCTCTCCGTCAGAGAAGGGGGAAATGTTGATTCCACCTAATTCAGTTCCCAAATGAAGAGCTACTTCTTTGGCCAGCTCAGGGTTGGCTCTTCCAGAGAACAGTTTGACAGAAGGAGCGCTCCAATGGAACTTGCTATTCTCTTTTTCTTGAATATCCATAAGCTCAGAAATATTTTTCATTAATCCTCCCTAATCAACTTTCCAGTTTGGTCATACCATTTACATTTTAAATAAGCGCTATTAACAATACCTTCTTTGCCTTTTAACAGAGGATTCGAACTTTGTTGAACTTTTATACCGTACCAACTTTTATTTACTTTAGGATAATTATAGTCAACGCTGCCTCCATAGGCCTGAACCACATCACCATTACTTAAATAAGCAAAAGGTTTCATCTGATGATCGTCTTTTCTAAGCGCTAATTTGCCTTTCTTAATTCCTTCTACTTTGCAAATAACTTTTGCATCAAAAATATCTGCTCTAGCTTGATTAATTGATAGATAAGAAGAAAAGATAGCCAAAATTGCAATGCTTATAAAATGAGGCATAAATTAACGCTTAGAGTACTGAGGCATCTTTCTGGCTTTGTGGCAGTAGTAGTGTTTACGCTCAACTTCTCTGGCATCTCTGGTTAGCAAACCAAAAGCCTTAAGAGGAGCTCTGTGTCCTGCATTGAATTCTATCAAAGCTCTGGCTATTCCTAAACAAATTGCTTCGGCTTGGCCTTTTAATCCGCCACCGCAGATATTAACTGAAACATTAAAGTTTTTTTCAGAAGAGGTCTTAACTAAGGGATCTGTGATTTTCTCGATCCAGAGTTTTCTACCACAAAAGTATTCTTCTACATCGCGGCCATTTACTCTTATTTTACCGGTACCTGGTTGGAGAATCACTCTTGCGATTGCTCTCTTACGTCTTCCTGTTGCTGAATATTGTGCTGGCATTGTTTTTTTATTTATACTTTTGAATTTACGGCTTTATGAATTTACACTAGAGGGAGGGAATCAATTAAAGTTGGATTTTGAGCGCTATGAGGGTGACTTGAACCCGCATAGACTTTGAGTTTGGTAAGTTGCTTATCACCAATGGTGGTGTTTTTGGGCAACATACCCTTTACGGTCTTCATGATGACCTTTTCAGGTGATCTCTTAAGAAGATTTTCGAGGCTCTCTGTACGTAGACCGCCTGGATAGCCAGTGTAGCGGTAGTAAAGAGTTTGCTTGCCTTTGTTTTTGCCTGTGTAATCAACATCTTTAGCGTTGATTACAACTACAAAGTCACCGGCATCAGCATTTGGTGTAAAGCTGGCTTTGCGCTTGCCACGAAGAATCTTGGCAATCTCAACGCACATACGTCCGAGATTTTTATCTTTTGCATCAATTAAAAACCACTTGCGATCAGCGGTTTCTGCATTTATATACTTTGTTTTATTGCTTAACAACTGACCGAGAGTTTTTGTACTCTTTTTATCGGTCTTCTTCTCTGTTTTGGCAGCGGTCTTAGCTTCGCTGGTTTTAGAAGCAGCTTTAGCAGGAGGTTTAGCTGCCTTGGTAGTTTGAGTAGGCTTGCTTTCTTCCTTAGCTTTTTGCTCTTCTGGATTGTCTTCTGCGTTTGTGGCGGAATTTTTAGGAGGCATTGGAATTTAGAAATTATTTAAGTGGAATTTTAAGTGAATAGAGAAAAAGGATAATTAATTTCTTTAAGACACAGACCAGAGGCTGATGCAGTGGGCCCTGAAAGGCTTCGATCTTTGAATCTTAAAGCTTTCTCTAAAGAACAGACTGATAGTTTACCATTTCCGATGGCAATTTGTGTACCGACAATAATACGAATCATATTATAAAGAAAGTGATCGGCTTTGATGTAGAATACATATAATTCAGGGTCTTCCTCGCCGAGCTTCCAAGAGCATTCAAAAACCTTACAAATTGGATTTACATAACCTTTCTTAAAATTTGCTAAGCCAGAAAAATCTTTTTCACCAATTAATATTTCTGCGCAATTTTGCAGGGTTTTTATATTTAGCGGTTTGGAATTGTAGACAAAGGTAACTTGTTTTTCGTCTAGAGGCTTTCGGGATGTGCCAGCCCTTAATTTATAAATGTAACTTCGTGAGGTTGCATCTTTTATAGAGTGAAACTCTTGGTGAATCTTGCTTAATCTTGTTATTGAAACATCTTTAGATAAAATTCCATTTAAATTTCTCAGTAAGAGAATTTCATTAAAATCAAATTGAGGAATTTCGGACAAATTCAAGTCAAAGTGTCCAATCATAGCCCTTGCATGTACCCCTGAATCAACACGGCTACCAAGAACCACGCGTATATTCTGTCTAAAATAAACTTTTAGTGCCCTCTCTAGTTCGTCTTGCACGGCACGTCCATTAGCTTGCGATTGAGAGCCACAAAAACTGCTGCCAAGGAACTGTGTTTGGAGGACAAAGCGCTGTTTCAAATTGTTTGAGTTTTGAGTAAGAAATTATATTAACTTACTATCCACCATAGCCAATCAACGGCCAGATAATCCCCCGAACATAAGCTTCGTGAAAAAGGAGAGGCAAAAACAAAATTAAGCTTCCCATTGTCCAGATGAAGCTAATCGACTCTTGTTCTTCTATAGCCTTATGTTTTTTATCCAAATATTGTTCTAGATTAACCATTAATCCCTGGATTGCAAAATAAAGGGTAGGCAATCCGTAACCGGCCTTTACCGGAAGACTAATAGCAAGATCATGCATCAATCCAGTAAATAAGAAACCTAAAAAAGTTGCAATGTTTGGGCCAAATCTTTTAAAGAGTGGAGTGTAAATTGCAAGCATTACAATCTGAACAAAAGCTAAGTTCCAACGTCTTGCCCAAAACTCCGACAAACTCTTCGAATGAAAGGGATCCCTAAATAATTTGTAGCAGTCAACTCCTCTCTGCCTCCAGAAGGCTCCAGCAAAATTAAAAATACCAAAATGGATTATTAGGCTTAATCCAATTAACATGGTGGCAGAGACTATCCAATGAATTTCAACAATATCCAGGATGTGGCTGAATTTCATGTTTAAAGTCTTGGAGGAAACCCATGCAATGAAGATAAAAACTAAGCCCATGAGAAATCTTTTGGTGCCATAAAAAATCCGTCTTTCCACACCCTCTAGCGGCTTAACATTTTCTTTGCCAATGACCGAAAAAATCTCTGGCCTCATACCAAACCAACCCAAGGCAAAACACAGCCATTGAACAAAACTAAGTTTTGTCTGTCCTTGATAACTCTCTTCCAGATGAGCTATTCCTTTGCAAGAATAAAAGAGGGTGGCGCAAATTCCAAGCATTCTAAAACCAGCGGGCTCTCTCCAGGTTAAGCAGTTGACAATAAAAGCCGAGAGAAATAACTGAGACCAAGCAATCCATCTTGCAAGTTTAATAGAATTAATTCTTGGAAGAAAATAACCAATAGCAAGATTAGAAGCCAAAATAAGCAAACCTAAAAATACAACCAAAAAATTTGAAGCTAAAAAGATTTGCATAATCAACAAAATGCTCTAAAGATCAAAATATCAAAATAAAACAAATGTTTCCAAGTCTTAATTCAAGTTCTAACTAAATTTCATTGGAAGCTTGAAGGCAAAAGCCCTAAATAACCTTAGTGAATAAGTTGAACGAAAGCTCCTCTGGGACTATAAAATATTTTGTTGCCCGATCTTGCCTGAATAAAAAAACTTTGTTTTACACGGTTTTGAATTAAAATTATTAGACAAAATATTTATTAAATAAAATAGACTTATGGATTCGAAGCAACCACCTTTAAATAGTTTTCTGCAAATCCCTGGCAGCGAAGAGCGCGTTCCAGACGAACTTAAAGGTAATGTATTAGTTACAACTTTTTCTAGCTTCGTTGATTTAATATACAATTGGGCTCGTTCTAATTCCATTTGGCCTCTAACTTTTGGCACCTCCTGCTGCGCTATCGAGATGATGTGCACCGGCATGGCAAACCACGACATGTCTCGCTTCGGCTTCGAGGTTTTTAGAGCCACTCCTAGACAGGCTGATGTAATTATCACCTCTGGAACTATAGTTCGAAAAATGGCTCCAGCACTCATTACCTTGTACGAACAGATGGCTGAACCAAAATACGTAATCGCTATGGGCGCTTGTACCATTACTGGTGGTATGTTCCACGATTCTCACACTGTTGTTCAGGGAGTTGATCGAATCATTCCGGTTGACGTATATGTTCCCGGTTGCCCTCCACGCCCCGAAGCTCTTTTACATGGATTTTTAACTTTACAACGCAAAATCCGCCAAGAGGATTTGAAGCAACGCCTAAACCGCAGGCAAATACCGTATATGGGCGTTCACACCGAAACAGGTCTACCAATTCCCTACGAGGAATTTGAAAAGCATATGTCTTTTGAGCTGGCTTCCGAACAAGAAATGGCTCAGTTGGGCCGCAAGTAATTATAAAAGAATTAAAAAATGCAAATTAATCCTAAAGAAGGCAAATTTTATGTAATCCTTCTTTCTGTACTCTTTTTAACATCTTTATCTTTTAATTTTCTGGCCTTAAAATATCTTGTTTATGCTTACAATAAATTTTCTATTACAAGGCTGGATCCTTTGGGCCGACAATTTAAGGATAAATTTAACTTTGAAGATAAAAGCTACAAATTTGTAATTCTTGGTGATTCTATTGCCTATAACTGGAAATTAGATGACTCTCTCAACCTCGGTATTCCAAGCCAGACTTCCGAACAAATAAGAATTAGATCCGATTATTATCGAGATAAATTGCATGGCTCAACTCTAATAATCTTTGCTGGTGGTAACGATGTTAAGAGCCTCGCCTTAAGTTATGAAGAAAGGAAATGGTCAGAAAAATTTAAAAAGAATCTTGAAAAAATTATCGAAAATCACCAAGCTAATTTTGATAAAATCTTAGTTGCCACCATCACTCCAGTTTATGACGTTCCTTTCGTATACAAGCCTTTTTACGGACAAAAGGTAAAAAACACCAGAAAGCTTTTCAACGAAACTCTTCTAAAGCTTGTAGCGGACATAAAAGAAGCAAAACCAAAAAATAACAAAATACAAATCCTAAACACCGAAGAAATCCTAACAAAAGGGAAATGCAAGAAAGACTGCTCAGTCGATGGAATTCATTTGAGCAAAAAGGGTTATAAGCTTTTAGAAGAAGAGCTAAATTTGCTAAACTACACAAATCAATAAATATAAATAAAATCTCAGCATGCCAGAAGAACAACCAGTCACAAATCCACCCGAAACTCCAAAACCAGCGGCGGCAGCTAAACCGGCTCCCAAGCCTCCAGCAAAACCGCAAGTAAAATGGAGCGATCTTGCAAAAAAACTAAAAAGCAAATTTAAAATTTCACCCAACTTAATGGTTGGCAAGGATATAGAAAGTGTACTTCTGGAAGATTCTTCTCAATTAATTGAATTAATGAAGTCTCTGCAATCTGAACACAACTACAAAGTACTGCTTACGATTAATGCAATTGAATACAAAGAATGCTTTCAGGTCGTTTATCAGCTTCAGAGCGTTGAGCCTTATGGTATGTTTTGTGTAAGAATTAACTTGGATAAAGCCAATCCAAAGATTCAGACTCTTACCTCCCTCTTTGGTAGCGCGGATTGGTATGAACGCGAAATTTGGGATATGCAAGGAATAGTCTTTGAAGGTCATCCGAATTTGATTCGCCTCTTAAATCCAGAGGCCTGGGAAGGTTTTCCTATGCGCAAAGACTACATTCCACCGATGGATGCTTTGAATGGACCAATTACAGCAGTCAAGTCCAATATGAACAACTTGGAGCGAAGCGTTCGTAACGATGTTGAGATTATTCAGGAACCAGCAATCCAAGCTTAGACTTTAAACATGGACTGATTTATTATTAGCTGAAGAAGATATTTCCTCTTGCTTCTTTACACCGTCTATAAGCTTGTATAGGAATTTCATTGATGGATATTCAATAAATTTATACACCAGATAAGCCGTTCCGATTGAGACGGTTATGCCTAAAACCAAAATTAAATAAGAATTCAATTTGAAGTAAAGTCCTAGCTTATCAACCGCGCTAATTGAGAAGAAATGACTTAAATAAAGCGAGTAAGAAATTTCACCAAGAAAAATAAAGCTTTTAGTGAAACTCTTAAGAATTGAGTTTTTGCTCTCGCCTTTGATTGAAAGAGAGCTCAAAAAGAGTCCAATGCCCAATAAAGGCATGGTAACTGGCTTCCAGAAGTAAAAACCAAGTAGAAGCAAGTTAACAGAAGTTAAAACAAATCTTCCCTCTCTGAGTTTTTGTAGCAGTTTTGGCTTTCTTTCGGTTAAGGCGAAGATTAAAATTCCAGCTAAAAAATAAAGTAACCAATCGCTAAAGAAAAAAAGATTTATTCCTGTTTTGCCAAGCAGCCAGCAGAGAAATAGTAAGCCCGCTGAGACCCAAACAAAAAATTTACGTGTAATCAAAAGGCTGATGAAAAGAACAAGATAGAAGAACATCTCATAATTTAAAGTCCAGCCAACTCCAAGTAATGGTTCTCTTTGCAAAAAGAAAAGACTTTTTATAAAAGTCACTAATGTTAGTGAATGTTCGCTTTTGAAGAGGGAGGGCAAGAATAAAAGAAGTAAAGCAGTAAGTCCTGTTAACATCCAATACAAGGGAACAATCCTTGCAGTGCGCTTTAACATAAATAAACTTGGATTTACCATGTACTTTGCGCTTTTAGTAATGCTGTACAACAACACAAAACCACTTAACAAGAAAAAAAGCGGTACTCCAATTGTCCCCAATTCAGCTTTTCCAAAAATGGTTGGATGATTTCTCAAATACAAATCCATGCAGTTGTGATTGATTAAAACACTAAACGCCGCGAGCCCTCTAATAATCTGCAAACTGACAATTTTATTATTCTCAGACATGAATTTGTTGAGCAGAATTTATACAATCATAATCTATTTATATTTGAGAAACTTTTTGGGCGTAAAAAGGAGCTAATAAACGCTTAGCAAGCTCTTTCAATGGTCTCAGTAGTTGAATAGCCGCTTTCAAACTTAACAAAAACCACAGTGCAGTTAATTTCTTCTAGTGTTTTTTTTTCGGGAAGCTTTTCTAAATCGTAGTCTCCACCTTTAACGTAAATGTCTGGCTTCGCCAAATGTAAGAATTCATCGGCGGTTTGGCCGTTAAAAACAAAAGTAAAATCCACGCATTTTAAAGCGCTTAAAATTTCTGCTCTGTCCTCTTGCTTATTAATTGGACGTTTTGGGCCCTTGAGTTTTTTTACCGATTCATCCGAATTAACACCTATGATTAGATAGTCCCCTTGAGCTTTAGCCTTTTGCAAATAGCGAACATGTCCAACATGCAAAATGTCGAAGCAACCATTAGTTGCTACTAATGAACCTTTCAGTTTCTCTTTTAATTTGCTTAATTCTTCGGGTGTGCGGATTAAATGGGACATTATTTGAATTTTAATACATGAATTAATTTGCAAGAGGAAATAATCTTAGATTACCTAGCAATTTTACTCTTGTTTACTTTAGGCAAGAATCATCCAAAAAAT
>JANRMG010000063.1:0-1636 GCA_033761855.1 Candidatus Caenarcanales bacterium | reverse complement strand
AAGGGAATACATCTCAAACTTGGGAAATAATTGAACTGTAATTTCATATCCAATCTTTATTTTGAAGTAAACCTTCTGTTTAATTCTATTTTAGAGAATTATCTATACTTCTGCATTAGAACATAAATAACAAAAGGGATGGGGCTACTTTCTTTGTCTATCCTCTACCATTACATTTTTGCTGCTCATAAAATGAATTGGCCATATTGTACCACTTCATGCTTTATGTAAAGTCTGAAGCGGTACAGTATAAGCTAAAAAGCTCACATACTGCAACTTTTAATACTTCAAGTAATTAGACAATTTATTTTTTAGCACCCTAACATATTACTTCAAACAGCAACTAGGTGTAGTTCTTTAATTTTATCCTAGGGCTTCGCCCACGCGCCTGTCAAGGGGTTTCCCCAATCTTCCTCCACTGCGTTTCCCTTCATTCCTTGCAGACCGGGTGATTCCCCACCCCTATGACACTTGCTACCCCATGTTCGCCACAGGGCAAGGGTTCATAAGCGATTTGCTTATTAAACCCAAAACCCAAGAGGTATTTATGACTACAACCACAGACTTAACCAAATTCGGAAGCCGTGAAAGAAAAATGGCCGAAGAACTACTCAAAGCCTGGAGAGAACAAGGCTTACCAGAAGATTTTTATGGAGAGGAAGTCACCATCATGTTCAATACCCATTCCGGCAATGTATTTCTGACCAATTCAGAATTTCAAGTGGCCATGCTCAATGGTGATAAACTGGAAAGTTTTTACACCGACTTTGAAACCGGAGAAGAAGGCTTCAAAGACGAGCTTTCAGCCGGAGCCAAAAAAAATCTTAATCTAATCTAAAGGAGGTAATTCCAAATTCAAACAATCATCTAAAATCCACAACAACCCCGAAAAAGGAAAGTGTAAGCCTACATAAGCGAGAAAACACTTTTCCTTTCCCGGAAAACGAACTAAAACACAACAATCAATTATAAGGAGTATTTATGGCTATCAATAACAAAATCGAACTGAACGGATACTTGGGTCAAGACGCAAAATCAATTAGCAAAGACGGCAAAAGTTTCATTGCTTTGAGGGTTGCAACAACCGACAGCTACCCGGAAGTAGACGAAAAAACAGGTGAAGTAAAATGGAAAGACAAAGACTCTATCTGGCATGATGTGCTGGTATTTCGCGCACAAGCTGCCCATTTTGCCAAAGACCTGAAAAAAGGTGACGCCGTTGAAATTACTGGCGGCATTGCTTACAAAGCATTCAAAGATGAGAAAGGGTTTACCCGCAGACAAGCTTCAATCATTGCCAGCTATGTTGAGAAGATTGAGTACCATAGGCAAGGCAACCTGCTTGCTAAAGAAGTAGATGAGGCTATGGATACCGTTTCTGAGTAATCGGCAATAGAGCAGGGGCTTAATTGCCCCTCTCTTTATTTTGTCAAGAATGGGCTGCAACAAAAGCCCGGCTCTTAATCGGTTGATGATCTTCAACTTTATTTCCACACTTGCTTGCAGAACTGGGTGTCTGTGCTTATTTTCACAACTAAATTATCTTACTATCTATTACCTTAATTCCAAAGGTTTAGTCTGGTTCAATAGGTCATTGAAAAAGTACAAACTAAACAGAAATACACGAATCTTGAGG
>JANRMG010000062.1:0-4845 GCA_033761855.1 Candidatus Caenarcanales bacterium | reverse complement strand
CATGGTCAAAAGTAGAGTGCAGTATAAAAGTGGCTTACAGCTTGTCCTGGCTGGAGGCCACTTTTGTTTTTTGTTAATTTAAGGTGAGTTCGATGAAAAACTATCGCAAGAGAAAAGATGGTTGGTGTTAGGGCCTTACCGCCAGCAGTCTCACCCTTCCCGCTTCGCTCCTTCCCCTCTCCAATTTGGAGAGGGCCCAGGGGAGAGGCCGAACCCTCCATTTTTTCGCAGGTTCTCCATCCGATTGCCCCTTACGACTGGAAATGAAGCATAGGTGAAAGCTCATCGCTTCCACTTAGCAACCTGCTCCTCGCTAAGTCCGTCTGACGGGGCATCTATAGAGTTGTTCTCTGATTTCTTCTCGAACTCACGTTAATTTATAGCTAAACGCTGAATTGCTTCTATCCTCTGCAAAGCGGTTGGATGAGAGTAATTAAAAAAGACATAAAGTGGATGCGGCGTAAGATTAGATAAATTGTCTTTGCTAAGTTTTTTTAAAGTGTCAGCCATAACCATGGGCTTCTGGATAGTTTTGGCGGCGAATTCATCGGCTTCGTATTCGTTTTTGCGCGACAGAAGATTAACTGCTATCGATAATAAAAAATCCACTGGAGTGTAAAGCAACCCGAAAAAGAGCATGCCAGCGTAAATTGAGATGTTTTGCATTTTAAATGCCTCAAACAATTGTGCTTTTGTAAGAAAAAGCGAAAGCAGGTAAAACATGGCTCCAGAGCTTAAGATGCTCAAAATCATTCCTTGCAAAATATGTTTTTTCTTGTAATGTCCAATCTCGTGGGCTAAAACGGCAACTAGCTCTGGGACTGTGTGATTTTCAATTAAAGTGTCAAAAAGCGCAATCTTTTTAAATTTTCCAAGCCCACTAAAAAAAGCATTGGATTTACTGGAGCGCTTGGAACCGTCCATTACATAAATATCTTGAACGGAGAAGTTAACTTTGCTTGCATAATCCAAAATGGCTGTTTTTAGCTCTCCGTCGGGCATGGGAGAGAACTTGTTGAAAAGCGGCATAATCAAAGTCGGAGCAAGAATCTGCATGATTATAGAAAAAGCGGTAACCGCTATCCAACAGTAAAGCCAAGCAAGGCTTCCCGCTTTTTCGAAGAGTGTAAGCAAAAGAGCCAAGATTGGCAAACCAATGATGAAAGACAAAAGCAAGCCCTTGAACAAGTCGCTTACAAAGATAGAAAGAGTGCTTTTGTTAAAGCCATACTTTTCTTCAATTACAAAGGTTGAATACAAACTAAAGGGAAGAGAAATAACAGTTTTTGCTAAAGCAAGAGAAGCAATAAATACCAAACCGCTTATTAATTCATTGAATCCAAAGCTGCGAACCCACAAATCTAAAGCATTAAACCCGCCGAGAAACCAAAAGCAAAGTAAAAGAATTAAATTAAAGGTATTCTCTATTGTTCCGAAGGCGGTTTTGTCTTTAGTATAAGCTTGGGATTTTTGGTATGACTCTTGATCGTAGATGCCCTTGAATTCTTGTGGAACATCGCTCTTTAGAGATTTGATATTTAAATAATCGACAATAAGATTTATCAAATAGCTGATTATTAGAGTAGCTAATATTATTTGTCCAAAAATGTTCATATACAAAATTTTAAAACATTTTTAACTAAGAGAATTTTATGCTGAAATAGAATTCAAATCTTTTGACTCTTTCATCAGTTCTTTTGCAATTAAATTGTCTTCATCTGACAAATCATCTTTACCATCCAACATTGCCCATTTTCTAACGTCTACAGTTGATAATCTGTTTTCCTCTCGAGATATTGCCCATGCTCCTGCGGTTAAGGTTTCGTTTAATGACCAATTCTCTGGATAAGCTGCATTAACTGTTCCTCCCCCATCCAAATTTGATATAAAACCGAAAACTTCTGGCTCAAGGAGAAAATTTATAAATGGCTTTGAATTATTACTTTCGGGCAGTTTCTCATAATTATCTGAGAGTTCTCTGTAATTAATATCTGAGTATATTCTTCCATCGTTGATAGACAAAAAATTGGTAGCTTCTGATACCCAAGATGACTTGACAATACCAGTAAGAAAACCTGATGCTTTAATTCCTGACGATTCAAGAAAATGAAATTGTGAAATATTCATTACCAATCTCAAAATGTTAGTCATTTAATTCTCTCATTTGAAGAATCGACCCGAATAAAAAAGCAGGCTTTTAAACAAATCATTATTTGATTCTTAAAATTTCCATAAAAAAAGAGCCGCCAGATTTCTCTGAACGACTCTTTAATTCTTCCCTAAATTTTTTTATAGGACCTCTTACAAGTTGGACTTAGCTCTATTACTGAGCAGCGCCAGCTTCTGGTGAACCTGACCAGTCATAAAAGTCAGAGGCTACTTCTTTTTCGCCAACTTTTGACCAGTTGTAGTAGTTATAAGGTTTGTTCTTGATGGCACATGGTTCCAAATCAACAACTACATGTGGCTTGTTAGGAGCGCATCCGTAACATTCTGGTTCACATTTAGGTGTTGGGTTACATTTGTCTTCAAACAAACGAGCATCAGATGCTGCGCCAAAGAAAGCGGCGAAAGCAAAAGAGCTGGCTAAAGCTAGACTAGCAAACTTTTTCATTCTATAGAATCTCCAAAAAAAAGGGTTTATTTAAATTCCTAATTCCTTAATTAATATACTAAGAAAACTAGAATTTAGGGGAAACACTTCCTCTGTTATTTTATAACGAAGTGATGGGGTTAGAGCTAGTATTGCGGTATGTCTTTTTGCATAAATTATTAAATTGTTTTTTTCCAAAAACTGGATTTTCTAAAACAGCGATGGATTCAAGCAAAACAAGGTGTTTAAAATTTCCTGAAAAAACACGGGGAATTGCTTTCAATTTCTAATATTTTTCAGCAGGTGTTTATTAAAATGTTTTTAGTTTTTCTTTTTAAATTTATACAAATAAAAAAGCCACTGAACTTTTGTTTCCTAAGTTCAATGGCTTTTAAAAACTAATTTTTAAAAATTAGTTACCTTCAACTGAACAGCCGAAGATTTGAGCTAGATTTGAAAACTCATAAACTCCTGCTAATTCTTTTTTGTCATCCAAAATCCAGGTTGGATAAACCAAAATACCGTTGCATTCAGCTTGATTGGCTGAGCAATCAACAACTTTGATTTGGTTGGCGGCTGCGCCAAGTTCATTCAATTGCTGTTGAGTAGCTTTGTATTGAATTGGTTTTCCCTTTTCCGGATTGGTGATTCCGTAGAGAATGATGTTTCTGTTAGCTATGCAGTTTGCCAATTTATTTTGCTGAAACTCAATAATGTTTTTTTCATTATTAAAGTAAGAAGGACTGGCTGCCGAAGCTACCATCTGATCGGAGGATGGCTGACTTTGAGATTTTTGCAAATCTTCATTATTTGGTTTGTTTTTGTTAGCTTCGTCTAAATCTTTCTTTATGTTGTTGAGTTCGTCTCTAACTTCTCTTTGTCCCCAAGCTTGTTCTGGAGCACTTGTAGAAGAATTGCTCTGAACACTATTGGATGAAGGCTCGATCGAGGAAGAATTTTGTCTATTTTCAACAATATCTCCAGATGAGGCATTATTACAATTAAAAGCTTTAGCTAAAACTTCTAAAGGTTTTTCTGGTCCAAGTACTTTCTTTCCAGAATTGGGATCTACCCATGTAGGGAAAGGAAAAGTTTTTTTAGCTGAACATTCAGCTTGTTCTGCGGCTGAGCCTTTACAGTTGTGGAAATTAGAACTCAAATATTTTTCAAAAGCACCTTCGAACATAGCTTTTTGCTTGTCACAATGGCTGCACTTGGGGGAACCGTAAAATACAACACCTTGGGCTTTTAAGCATTTAGCAAGTTCTTCTGGGGTTCCGTAATCACCTGAAGCACTATTCGAACTATAAGATTCTTGTGAATTGTTTGTTTTTTTGCTGTTTATTTTTCCTTGGGAATTATTTTGTGTAGGTTCTGGAGAAGAGCTTTGGCTGGCAACATAGTTTGTATTCCCAAGCGCTTGTGCAACATAAGTGTCGCAACCTGAAACTCTGGCAATCTCTTCTAGGCCAACTTCTCTAACAATTTTTCTTCCGTTTTCGAAGTTCCATTGTGGAAACTTTCCAACTTTTGTTTCGTTGCATTCTCTTTGATTTGCAGCACTGGAACGGCAGTCTACAAATCTAACGTTTTTAAAATAAGGACCAAACATTTCTTTTTGTTTGTTGCAGTGTCCGCAATTGGCCGTCCCATACATTGTTGCTCCATTTTCTTTAAGACACTTAGAAAGCAACTGAACCGCCTCGGGATTATCACCGATCAATTCAGACTTAGCAATTAGTGAGCTAAAGGAAACGAGTAACAAAGCAAGAGAGAAGACCTTGAATATGTGTTTGTTTAAAACCTTCATTTATTTAGACCTCTTAACTTAATTTTTCTCAAAGTGTTTTCAGAATAAATCTGATTGCAATATGATACTACGAAACTTAAAGGCGTTTAAGTTAACCAAAAGTAATTCTCCGAACCCACCATTAAAAGCTAAAGAATAATAAAAGTGACGTTTGCAGGTTGAGGATAAAATCAAATCTGACGTGCTTAGTCGGTTTTTAAATTTATTATTTTTTATTATCCAGTGCTCATGCACAATTTGATTGAGAGCGAGAAATCATTTGTGACTTTACGGATTGGTTTTATTGGAGGGTGATTGTTACTTAACTAATGGTGCGTGTTTGACATATTGCAAAAAAGGAAGGTCTCTCCCAAAACTAAGATTGCTTAGATCGAGGATTAGGAGAGATGAAGGAAGATCATATAATCTTAGAGATATATTTTGCAATCGATGAAAAGCTAAG
>JANRMG010000061.1:0-2607 GCA_033761855.1 Candidatus Caenarcanales bacterium | reverse complement strand
CTTAGCTTTTCATCGATTGCAAAATATATCTCTAAGATTATATGATCTTCCTTCATCTCTCCTAATCCTCGATCTAAGCAATCTTAGTTTTGGGAGAGACCTTCCTTTTTTGCAATATGTCAAACACGCACCATTAGTTATATAGATTGAAAGCGGTACAAAATTAATAAAGGAGCCTTTAGTTAATTTAAATACTTTTCTCTTAGATCCTAAAAATCTAATTAGTGGCTTAAAAAGAGTAAGCAACTTCCTATTTAGAATTGAAAAAGGTCTTTTTCTTCTCAGCTTTGGATAAATTCCTATAACAGCCCATAAGAGAAGAATAATATTAAGAATATTGAAAACTTTAAAAAAAGATACAAACAAACTATGAAAAAACCAATATTGTTCAGATTCCATAAAATTTTAGAAAAACATTTATTAAACTTAGATATACTCAATTATTTAGAAGTAGTTAGGTTTGTTGAGCAAAGTAAACTGCTAATATTGAGAATTACCAAATTACAATTGTATAAACAATTATTTATCAGTATATTTAAATTTTCGCTACAATTCACAAGAAAAGTATTAACTATATTTTTTATTTTATTTAATGTCTTTTATTTCATCAAATTATCAACAATCAATTAATGCTCTTACTCTCAGAAGCACTACCAAGAGAGCTGCCCCAAGGAAAAGAGCAACTATTTTTCATCTTTCACCACAAACAAAAACTAAACCCGAAAAAACTAATGTTGGTTTAGGTCAAGTATTCAAAGAGATTCTAACTCCCAAAAGGCTCTCAATCATAGCAGCCGTCTTTTTTATTTCGCATTTTGTAGGAACAAGTATCCGTAAAGCCCTCGTAATGGATAATTCCAATAATAATAGAATTCAAGGGCAAGGTCCTCACAATTCTGATCAGTTAATTAAAGAGGCCTCAATTAATTTTATACAGCTTTTAATTAGTTCTTTAATGGCTTTTACTTTGGAAAATTTATTTATAAATAGAAGTTTTAATCTCAAAAATGCTTTCAGAGAGGCTACTTCCAATGATTCACTAAAGTTGGCTTTTTCTCTTTCGGCCTTCAATTCAGTCGTTGAGACAGCCGGACATTATTTACAAATCCAACAAACTTCTTCAAAAAACCAAAAATTAATCGAATTAGGTTCCTCATTAATCCAGATGTTTGGTTCTTTTGCTCTTGCGAGACTAATTGCTGGAGCGCATTCGATAGCAGCCATAATTGCGAGCTCTTGTAAATGCTGTGGCCTCCCTTTGTGTGGGGTTGAGCTATTCAATATTCTTAACAGCATGCTCAAACTTGTTACAGGACTTTTTCAATCACAGACAAGTCCCAAGACCAAAAGCTTAGAACAAAATAATTCCCAAACTGCTAGCCTGAATGCTACTTCTTAGGTTTGCATTGATTAGGTCTAACGTTTTCTAATTGAACCATACAGTGCTTAGAGCAAGATTCTTTGCACATCTCTTTGATTTTGCTGATTGAAAGATTGATATTCTTGCTAGCTGAGGCAGTCTCTGTACATTTTGTTGGACAGTTGGTATTGCAAGCCTCAAGAAAGCCTTTGTCAAACTTCAAACAATCGTTTTTTACTTTGTCGACTGCACAAGCGGATGTGAAGCTTAATGCTATGAACAAAAAGCCAAACTTAATTAAGCTGGAAGCCATACGGTTGGTAAAAAGCTTATTTTCGAGAAAACTCATTATTTGAGACATGTTTTTACACATAAGGACTTTTTATACTACATAATTCTATGCCACAAAAACAACAAAAGCTATTGAGTTACAGGTTTTTTCATTTTTTAAAAGGGATTGCAGATATCTCGATTTCATAAGAAAATAATAAATTCCCTCTATTAATCGCATTTCAAGTGAGCACTATCAACGAAAAACTTAAAGTCTTAAATCTGAATTTACCTTCCTTGCCTAAACCAGCTGGACTATACTTACCGGCTCTGCAAGTAGGCCTCTTAGTATTTACGTCAGGCATTTTACCTTATGGAAAAGATGGAAGCATAGCCTACACTCAACAAATAGATAATTCTTCGATCGACGATGGGAGAGAAGCCACCCATTGTGCTTTGCTAAATGCTCTTGCTGTTTTAAAGGATACCCTTGGCGGTGATTTAGACAATATAGAAAGAATAGTTAAACTCACCGGCTACGTTAACAGCCAAACCGGGTTTTGCCAACAGCCCCAAGTCATCAACGCCGCATCCGAAATATTAATTAATATTTGGGGAGAAAAAGGTAAGCATGTCCGAACAGCAATTGGTGTTAACGAACTCCCCTTTGGGTCTTCTGTTGAGCTTGAGTTGATTGTGCAAGTGAAAAAGGTTTAGAACATAATTCCACTAGCCTTCCTCAAAAGGGAAGAGTAATTAAATCAATAAAATACAAACCTTATATTTCCAGTATTCGTTTCTCAGTGGCAATTACTTTCACGGGCTCATCCCATGAATCAAGCGGCTCAAGTTTATTTACTAAAAAATGTTCTGGGATAATACCCAAAGTTTTTGTTGATTTCGAGAGCCGAGCAATTAGTTTGTCGTAGTAACCTTTACCCTTGCCAAGCCTATAGCCTTTCAAATCAAAGAGTAAA
>JANRMG010000060.1:0-2939 GCA_033761855.1 Candidatus Caenarcanales bacterium | reverse complement strand
CGCACATTATTTTCTGAGAGACCAAAACTATCTAGGTCAATTAGTTTTTTCAGCTCATTAATACATCCATCTCGCTTTTCGGTATAAAACTCTTTAAAAGGAAGATAGTTACCAATTCCTGTCTTAGCGATTGGCTTATATAAAGCTGTTGCTGCCAGTCCACCCCCAACAAGGGCAGCTAAAGAAACCAAAGTTCCCTTCCAGTCCCAAAAATCTCTCCAAAAGTTTTTATCATCACTTGTGGATGGATTTGTTGTTGCAGGCTGAGGAACTGTCGGTGAATAAATACTTTGCAAAGAACCGCTGTAAGCACTATTCAAAGAAGCACCTTGAATAGAGCTCTGAAAAGGCACATTAATAATACGACTAGCAGCTGTTGGGAGAATAGAATTCATTGAAAGAGAAATATTAAAAAAGTATTCTTAAATAAAGGTTTTATTATTCTTAATTTCATATTAACCTTTCAATGTGTTACAGGTCAAATTTTGATGCGAGAACTTTTTAAAATAAGAACTTGACTATCATAGAGATAAATTGTAAAGACAAATAGGTGCTTCCAAATTTAAGAAATTGAGGTATATTTTAATTAATACTAAATTAGTGTTAATTTCAAGATCATTCGATTCAAAATGTTTAAAATTTCTTCACAAGAGGAGTTTGGGTTACGGTTTCTTGTTCAGCTAGCCAAAGCAGATGAGAAGGTTACCAATGGACAGGAAGTTTCTTTGTCTGAAATTGCTGATAGAGAAGGGGTTTCCCTATCCTATGTTCGAAAAATATTTGGAATACTGCGCAGTGGCAATCTGGTTAAGGCCTCCAAAGGGGTTTTGGGTGGTTATTCCTTGGCAAAACCGGCATCCGAAATCAATTTAATGGAAGTCTTTGAGGTCTTAAAGACCCAACAACAAGATTTTAGTTGTAATGATTTTTCGGGTAATCTTTCGGTTTGTGCTAACTTTAGCAACTGTGGAGTAAGGCCTGTAATCAGTTTACTGAGAAGAAAAATCGATAACTTCTTGGCCGAGATTAACCTCTCTCAGCTTGTTAAAGAAGAAATATCAGTAATCAGTGAGTTGAAGAAAAATCCTGAAGTGGTTCCACTACAAGCTCCTGATCATTCAAATCATAATAATTCGGTTCTTAGCGATATGGCGGTAAAAAAATAAAATCATGAAATCTTTAGAAGCCCTTTCGGTGGATTACAAATATGGGTTTAAAACAAATATAGAGTCTGAGCAGCTTGCCAAGGGTCTAAACGAAGATGTTGTTCGTATGATTTCGGCCAAAAAGAATGAGCCTGAATTCATGCTTGAATTCCGCTTAAAAGCTTATCAACATTGGCTTAAAATGACTGAACCGAAGTGGGCCAACGTTGACTATCCGCCAATAAACTACCAAGACATTATTTATTATTCAGCTCCCAAGAAAAAAGACAAGCTAAAAAGCCTCGATGAGGTTGATCCTGAGCTCCTGGAAACTTATAAAAAACTTGGAATTCCTTTATTTGAACAAAAGAAATTAGCAGGAGTGGCCGTTGATGCTATTTTTGACAGTGTCTCGGTTGCGACAACTTATAAAAAAGAACTTGCAGAGCACGGAGTGATTTTTTGCTCGATCTCAGAAGCCGTTCACGAACATCCCGAGCTAGTCAAAAAGTACTTAGGATCGGTTGTTCCATACACCGACAATTATTTTGCAGCACTTAATGCCGCCGTCTTCTCCGATGGAAGCTTTTGCTACATTCCTAAGAACACTCGCTGTCCTTTAGAGTTGTCTTCTTATTTCCGCATTAACACAGAGGGTTCGGGGCAATTCGAAAGAACCCTCGTAATCTGTGAGGATAATAGTTATGTTAGTTACCTCGAAGGATGTACCGCTCCCGCTTTTGATACCAATCAACTTCACGCTGCTGTCGTTGAGTTGGTAGCTATGGATGATGCTGAAATAAAATATTCAACAGTTCAAAATTGGTATGCTGGAGACCCAAAGACTGGCAAGGGCGGAATTTACAACTTTGTTACTAAGCGCGGAAAGTGTGCTGGCAAGAATTCCAAAATCTCCTGGACGCAGATTGAGACAGGTTCAGCCATAACCTGGAAGTATCCCAGTTGCATTTTACTTGGCGATAACTCAGTCGGAGAGTTTTACTCTGTGGCAGTAACAAATCATGCGCAGCAAGCGGATACTGGAACCAAAATGGTGCATATTGGCAAAAACACCAAAAGCACTATTATTTCCAAAGGCATCTCGGCGGGGCATTCAAAAAACAGTTATAGAGGTCAGGTTAAGGTTTTGCCAGGCGCCGAAAATTCCCGCAACTTTACGCAGTGCGATTCAATGCTGATTGGCAGCGAGTGTTCGGCTAACACTTATCCATATATCGATGTTTTAAACAATTCTTCTCAAATCGAGCACGAAGCCTCCACTTCCAAAATTAGTGAAGACCAACTCTTTTATTTCTTGCAAAGAGGTATTCCAGAAGAACAAGCAGTGGCTGCGATTATAAATGGTTTTTGTGGAAAGGTCTTCCAGCAGCTTCCGGCTGAGTTCTCGGTTGAGGCAAACAAATTGCTTGGTATTAAGTTGGAAAATAGTGTTGGTTAGCTTATGGAATTTTAGTCCTTTTTTAAGCTAGTTTTAATTTAGCAATGTGTACAATAAATACAGAGACTAATAAATATTAATAGTTGTGGAGACTATAAATATGGCCAGTAAACATTTAAACATAACTTTACCCGAAGAGTTGATTGAAGAGCTTAACTCGTCAATAGGGAATCGAGAAAAGAGCGCTTTTATTGCAGAATCTGTAAAAGAAGGATTATTAAAGCGAAAAAAACAAAAGCTAAGAGAGGAATTAGAAGAAAGTTATAAAGCTTTAGCTGAAGAAGATAGAGAGTTAAATAAAGAATGGGAAGTTGTTGATCTAGAGGGCTGGGACG
>JANRMG010000059.1:0-3257 GCA_033761855.1 Candidatus Caenarcanales bacterium | reverse complement strand
TAGGCTTTAGAGAGCAAGATGAAGAATATAATAAACTAGAGAAAAAGCGAATTGAAAGACATCGTAAGCGGTTTTCACAAACTCCTGATTTTTTTCTTCCCCGAGGATTAATGAGTTTTCTTGATCAAAAGATCGCTGAAGTTAGAAAGAAGCAAAAGAAAGTAAATGTCAGGAAGAAACAAAAAGCTTCCCGTAAAAAGAATAGAAAATAATGCATCCTAAAATAACAATTCAAGATGTGCAAATGTTAGTTGAGGGGAAAATATTTGCACGCGGAGAAGAATATTATTCCAGAGGTGTTGTAAAAAAACTAAAACTATATGGTCAACAACTTAGAGCAGATGTTCAAGGGAGTGATTATAGGCCTTATCACGTTGTAGTTAATTTTTCTAATGATTCAATTGAGAGCACTTCTTGTACTTGCCCTTATGATGATGATTGTAAGCATTTAGTCGCTGTTTTGATTGCTTATATAAAATCACCAGATAAAATAGAGAAAAAAATTCCACTTAAAGAATTGCTTGCTGGTTTGCCAGAAAACAAACTTAAAGAGCTAGTTATTAAGCTGGTTGAGGCTGATCCAGCAAATATTTTGAAGATTGAAAACTTTGTAAATAAACTTGCCATCAAAGCGGTTAGGCCAGACACAAACACCAAACAAAAATCAAAGTTTTCTCGAAAATACTTAGATTCTATTTTGGAGAATTGTGATGAATTAGTTTCAAAGGCTTCAAACTCTGAATATCTTTTTGAGTATGATTCAGAAGGTCTGGAAACGGAAGAGGAGCTGGAAGATCTTGACCAAGAGCTTGTAAAAGCCATTTTAGACAATGACTTAGGGGAAGAAGATTTAGAGGGGATTAAAAAAAGTATAAATTCGTGGAAGAATGAACTTTCGGATTATGGGTTTGATGATGCTTTTGATATGTCTTTAGTCGCTCTTGAAGAGGGCTGGGGTGGATTAAATAAAACGGTAGAAGAATTATCAGACGCTCACAGAGAGTTTAATTTAATTAGACTTGAAATTTTATGGGATAAAGAAGAGTATGACGATTATTTAACGCTCTCGCTTGCTAATCATTCTTACTCTTTGCATGCGCTTGCCTTAGTAAAAATGAATTGCCCAGATTTGGCTTTGAAATTTGCTTTAGAAAAATTTACGGAAACTTCAGAAGCCTTTAAGTTGTTGGAAGTTTTAGATAAGGAAGCACTGAATAAAGAGGCTTTCGCTATAGCTGAACACGGCTTAAAGCTTAAGGGAATCAAAGAAAAAATCTTAAGATGGCTTTTTCGTTATTATCAAAAGCTGGATAACTTAGAAAAATTAATTGAATGTGCAGAATTAATCCTCTCTGAAACAGGAGAATGGAAAGATTATAAAACCCTTAAAAATCTAAAACCGTTTCCTCTGAATAATGCTTTGGTTAGGGCTATGAGCCAAGGAAATGGAGATAGAAAAGGAATAGTTGAAATTTTCATTACTGAAAAGCTGTTTAGAGAATTATATGATTTCACTTATAAACTTTATTGGTCTCCAGATTTGCTGCAAAAGGCTTATGCCGTTCTTGTTGAAACCATGCCTAAGCCAATTTTTGATAAATGTATTGCTAAGGCCAATGAAATTATGGACGCAAAAAGATCCGACGAGTATAGTGAAGCCGCAAAATGGCTTTCAATCGCCAAAAAAGCTCAACAACCTGAGTGGGAAACTTATTTGGACAATTTGCTTTTAGTGCACAAAGCCAAGCGTAATTTAATTCCCAAACTCAAAGAACTTTTGTGAATCGATGAACAAACCCGATTACCTAATGCTCTCGGGCATCCAGCACTTTGTTTTTTGTAAGCGCCAATGCGCGCTAATCCACCTTGAACAAAATTGGGAAGACAACACCTTAACTTTACTCGGAGATGCCCTCCACGAGAGAGTAAATGAACCGCACACCGAAAGCAGACCCGGAATGAAAATTGAAAGAGCTCGTTCAATCAAATCTGAAAGGTTAGGGCTTTATGGAAAAGCTGATGTGGTGGAGTTTTATCACCCCCCGGCGGGAATGAGCTCAAGCTCCCGCCTGCAGGCAGTCTTGACAGGGGGAGCTAAAACTAATACACAATGGATTCCTTTTCCGGTAGAGTACAAGCGTGGAAAACCAAAAGCAGGTTTGGAAGATAAAATCCAGCTTTGTGCTCAGGCTTTTTGTTTGGAAGAAACCTTTGATTGCAAGATTGAAAAGGGTGCTTTGTTTTATGGCAAAGAAAGACGTCGATTAGAAGTTGAATTTGATTATGATTTGAGGCAAGCAACTATTGAGGCTTCCGAAGGCTTCCATGAAATGATGCGCAGCCAGAAGATGCCACCGACAGAGTTTGGCCCGAAGTGTAAAAATTGTTCTTTAATGGAGCTTTGTATGCCCGAAACCGAAGATGTGAATTTAGAGAAGTATTTGGAAAGCGAGGAATTATGACTCAGTACTTTAATACACTGTACGTCACTCAGCCCGGAAGTTATGTGGCTAAAGACCATGAGACTGTTTTGGTAAAACAAGATGGTAGTGTTTTGCTGCAAGTTCCAATGCACCATTTAGCGAGCATTGTATGTTTGGGTTCAACAATCTCTGTTAGCCCTGATTTGATGAATGCCTGCAATTTAGCGAAAATTTCCATTTCTTTTATAAGTGAATATGGTCGCTTTCAGGGACGCATAGAGGGAATCAAGGGTGGTAATGTTTTCCTTCGCCGAGAGCAATACCGCAAGGCCGACAGAGATGAAGTTTGCGCAGAATATTCTAAGCGCTTTGTGCAAGGTAAGCTTGCTAACTACCGTACCATGCTTTTGCGCTTTGCAAGGGAGTCTTCGAATCAGGCTTTTGCTAAGGGTTTTGAAGATGCCGCTCAAAGGATTTACAATTCACTCAAGCAGTTAAAAGAAGTAAAAGATACAAATTTGATTAGAGGCTTGGAGGGAGAGGCTTCGGCGGTTTATTTTTCGGTGTTTGGATTGACTCTAAAGAATAACGATTTTACCTTTGAAGGCCGTGAGAGGCGCCCGCCCAGAGACCCAGTTAATGCTTTGCTTTCTTTTTTGTATACTGTTTTGAGTCATGATTGTAGTTCGGCTTTGGCTGCGATTGGACTCGATCCGCAAGTTGGGTTTTTGCATGTTGACCGTCCGGGGCGCCCATCCTTGGCTTGTGATTTAATGGAAGAATTTAGGCCAATATTTGTAGATAGGCTTGTAATTAAGCTTATAAACTTAAAAC
>JANRMG010000058.1:0-4734 GCA_033761855.1 Candidatus Caenarcanales bacterium | reverse complement strand
TTCCTTTAATTGCAGGAACCTCATCAGGAGAAGGTAAATAATCGATAATGGCATCAAGCATAAGCTGAACGCCTTTATTTTTAAAGGCTGATCCACACATGAAAGGCATGATTTTAAGCTTACAAACAGCTTTTCTTAAAGCCACTTTGAGTTCTTGAACGGAGATTTCCTCGCCGCCCAAATATTTCTCAGCCAACACATCGTCGGTTTCTACAATTGCCTCAATCAAAGCACTTCTGTATTCAGCTGCTTTTTCTTTTAAGTCATCAGGAATTGAAGCTTCCTTAATCAATTTGCCCAAAGGATCATCTTCGGCATACATGTAGGCTTTATTCTCGATGAGGTCAACAATTCCTTTGAACTGGTCCTCAGCTCCGATTGGCAATTGGATTGGATGAATATTGGCTCTGAGTTGCTCTTTTGCTTGAGTAAGAACTTTGTAGAAGTTGGAACCGGTTCTATCCATCTTGTTTACAAAGATGATACGTGGAACTTTATAACGGTTTGCTTGTCCCCAAACGGTTTTGGTTTGCGGCTGGACACCACCGACAGAACATAATACAATAACAACTCCATCCAAAACACGCATGGAACGCTCAACTTCGATTGTGAAGTCAACGTGTCCAGGAGTATCAATTAAGTTAATTTGTTTGCCTTTCCAGTGGCTGGTAATGGCGGCCGCGGTAATTGTGATTCCGCGTTCTTTCTCTTGCTCCATCCAGTCGGTAACGGAGGTACCATCGTGCACTTCCCCCATTTTGTGAATCAAACCCGAATAAAACAAAATTCTTTCGGTGGTGGTTGTCTTTCCAGCGTCTATGTGGGCGGCGATTCCCATGTTGCGGATTTCTGATAATGGAAGTTCTCTAGGCACGGTAATAATCCTGTTTAAGTAAATATAATTTTTAGACAAAATTTAGAATTAAAGTTTAGCAGTTTTTAAAGCAGATTGAACTAAGACTAAATACAGAATTCAAAAAAGCTGGCTCACAAAAAGTTAACTAAAGAAAACATTAATTTAAAAGTAGTCTGGCTAATGAGGAGGATAGAATGTATTAACTTTATAATCATTCATTTTTAATATGCAGATTTACCCAAGTCGAAGAAAAGAATTTTTCAGTATTCCTTCCACAAAAAAAATTAGTGATCAAAAACAAGCAAAACTAATTTTGAGATCTTCAATTAAATCAGTTGATCTATGGCATCAACCTAATGCTTTTCATACTTTAGAAAAGCTAACCGGTGTGCAAACTCATTCTGCTTTAGGTCAGTTGCAAAAAGGTGCTTTAGGTTTTCAAATTTATGCTTCTAAAGAGGGTATCTCCTTAAATTCGATTCCTGTCAAGCAATATTCCTCTATTTCTTTTTTTGATGGAGATGTTTTAAGTTTCTTCTCTAGGGAAGCGACAAATCACTACGAGTTGACGACAAATAAGGCTCAACACTATACAACGATTAAATCAAAGGCTCTTGAGGCTTATGATTTATCACCACAAGAATTTAATCGAATAGGCAACACCAAAGCTGCTTTAGATAGTTCTGAATTAGAGCAAGTTTTAAGTGCTGCTGGCCTTACCAAAAATGAAATCAAAACCTGGAAACTATTTGCTCAAGTCGCCGAGTTTTGGGATTTCCCAATCAAGCTCTACGGATTGCCTGGAGAGAGACCAAGTACTCACCGGATAACGAATCCACAAATTGTTGAAAGGCTATTAGATAAAAACTTAAGGCCAACCATTGGTGATTTGCACGCCAATCCAAGGAAAGCTTTAGCCTTTATGGTTTTAACAGGTTTAGTAACAATGCCTGAAGAAACAGCAGAAGCTATTATTCAAAACTTTGGGTCCATGGAAGCCATTTGTGAAGCTGATTTTCAATTATCAAGGCAAGAAAATATTGATGAATTGAGAAGATTGTTTGAAGAATACCAAAAAATTATTAATGCTATTCAACCAACAGAAAGAGCAAAACAAAACGAAAAAAATAATAGAACCGCTCTTTTCATCGGTGATACCATTTGTGATCGCTACGGCGTTGATTCATGGTCAATTAAATTGTTTGAGAAATTACACAGTTTTGGTTTTACAAAAATATTAATTTCTAACCACGATTTGTCAGTCTTAGGCGATCTCTTTAACAATGACAAGCTAAAACTTTCAGAACCAACTCAAAAAATTTCCTTTTTAAGGCAGTTAAAAATGGCTGCTAATAACTTAGATTCTTTAAAGCAGTTATACAAAGAACATTTAGAGAGGCTAATCCCTTGTGATTTTCAACCTTTGTCTGGTGAGACAAGTTCTGGTGTTTTTTATACTCATGCACCTTTGGGCTTAGGAAGCTTGGGTATGTGGGAAATTTGTAGAGATTCAACATTAATAGAGGCAACTAATCGAGCCAAACAAAAATATTTACAAGAGCTTGAAAATTCTTTTTCAGGTAATCAACCATCTAGATTCCTCGGAGGATTACTTGGTGATGAGTCTTCTATAATCAATAACCGAACTGTACCAAGAATGTCAGGTGAGTTAGCAATGGTTCATTTATCTATTCTTCAATCCGTTTTTGGACATACATTTCTCAGAAAGGGATGCACCGAAGATGATCTTTATTCAACTTCAAATGGTGAAATCATTCCTCTTAACCAAATTGTAGGAAGACAAAATCCTCAATTATCAAGCGATTCTTACGAAATAGCTGTTGAAAACTGCATTCACTTTGCACCAATTAACTCACAAGCAATAAACTAAAACCCACAACCAGTGAGCTTACCCAAAGTCGGCAAATCCTTTACACCTTCTTTTTTTATCCCCAATTGACTGCCAAGGTACCAAGTTGGATGGCTCTTAATGCCCCTAAAGGGGCAAGTAAATTTATTTTTGTTACAGTCCACATACTTTACATCTTTAAAATCATCACCGAAATAGGCTTTTTGGGTCTTGCAACCCTCGCATTCTTCGATTGAGAAGAGAATTACACCCTTTTGATTCATGCATTCAATGAGCTTTTTGCGCTTCGCGCTAATGTCTTCTTTCTTTTGTTCTATTTCTTTTTCTTGTTCTTCTTTTTTTGTTTGAAGAGCCTTAATTTTTGCTTCGCGGGTTTGCAGCTCAACCGCTGAGACGGGAGGCTTATCTGCCAGAGGGTCTTCCATCTTCCAATCACTATGGATTAGCTCAAACTCTGCGTTGGAAGAAAGAGAAACAGCAAGGATGGCCGAAGTTAACAAAAAGATTAAACAAAGAGAGAAAATAGAAAATCGATTGCTTTTCATAAATTTTGAGAGTAAATGCGAATTACAAAAAAATTTTTTGGAATAATTTAAATAATGATAAACGCATTTAGAAATCTGATAGCCGATAAATTTTATTTTTTGCAAAAACCATTAACTTTTTTAATTTGTGGACCAATTTTTTTCTTGTTGATTGGACTTTTTGCTTTTCGCTTTCAGCCAAGCGATCCAGATCTTTGGTGGCATTTAAATGTTGGACGGGATATTGCTGAAAAGGGAATTCAATACAAAGACATTTACAGCTTTACTCTTCCAAGCTGCCGCTGGGTTGACCACGAGTGGCTTTTAAATTATCTGCTTTATTTTGTTTTTAGTTTTACAAACAACTTTGCTTTCTTGGCGAGCTTTTTCGGACTAGCGGTTTTTTGGTGTATGCATGGACTTTGTTCTTTGGAAAGAACCACCATTCCACAGTTTGAGTCATCTCATCTCCAACCCCCTCACCTTGCAAATGAAGCTTTTGGTCAAACGCTCTTGCTTTCGCCTTCAGAGCATCCTGCCTTTCGGCGGTTTGACAGGCAAGGGGGCTTTTTTGCTTTATTCCCCCTGCCAAGTGGGCTAGGGGGTGACCAAGGGCCCGGGGGTGAGGTCATCGCACTTTGGATAAGCTTTCTGTTTGGATTTTTGGCCTGTTTTACTGTAATAGGTTTTAGGGCTCAAGCAGTCTCTTTGGTGTTTTTGAGCATTTTAATTTGTTGGGTTTGTAAACCCAATTGGTATAAAAACAAAATTGCATTTTTCACTTTGCCTCTTCTGTTCTTGCTTTGGGCTAACCTTCACGGTGGTTTTTTGCTTGGAATAGTTTTGCTGTGGGTTGATTTGATTTTTAGTTTTTTTTACAAACCCACCAATCCGCTCGAAGTCAACGATGTTTTAAAAAAGAAAATTTTATTGATTCTTGCTTGCCTCGGGGTGAGCCTCATCAATCCTTATGGCTGGCAAATTTACAACGAGATTTACAATGTTGCAACAGACCACTATGCCCATCAATGGATTCAGGAGTGGCGTCCTCCGGACTTTAGTAAAGCAAAATACAATCCTTTTGCTTTTTATATGTTTACTTATCTTTTATTTATTATTCAACGAAAATTCTTTTCCAAAGAGAAATTTGAGCTGAATTCTGTTTTTATTTGCTCTCTTATATTCTTGCTTTTCTCGTTCAGGAGCGTAAGACACATAAGTATTTTTGTTTTCTTTAGCTTGCCTTTTTATGCTCAAAGCTTAAATTTATTGCTCAAATCACTGAATCAGCAAGCCAAAACTAAGATCTCAAAAATGCCCGATAAAATTGGTGTTCTTGCTTTGCTTTTTGTTAGTTTTTTGGGGTTTTTCTTTAGTTATTCTTTTACTGCATCCCGCATAGAAAAATACGCAAAGTCAACGGCTGATCCTAAGCAGTTCTACAAAGACTATCCACTAAAAGCCATAAAGTTTTTACAAACTCA
>JANRMG010000057.1:0-23696 GCA_033761855.1 Candidatus Caenarcanales bacterium | reverse complement strand
TTTTCTCGGTAATAGATAAAAATACAATTTTCAATTATCCTCATTAATTGTCAATAGTTACATCCAAATCAATGAAAAAAAATAAACTTCTTCTTTTGGCTTTGAGTTCATCTTTTATTTTGCTCACTAATTCATTGAACTCATTAGCTCAAACATTACCGCTAGGTGCTGGTTCACAGCTCCCGCAAAACATTAATCCCGGAGCGATTGCACAACCGAGAACTTACAGAGACCAAACAAAATTAAAGACAGCACCCAAAGATGTAATTAAGGATCAAGAACCAGAGAAAGAAGCTCCGCAAGACGATACACAAGAGCAAAAGACCAAAATTTTACTCAAAGAAATTATTGTTTTAGATAATTCAGTTGTACCACCTTATGAGGTGAGCAAAATTACCAAGAAATATAAGAATAGAGAGGTTGATTTTAATGAATTACAAGAATTAACCGATGAGCTCACAAATTTATATAAAGAAAAAGGTTATGTAACGAGCCGCTTCTATTTGCCTCCTCAGAAGATTGAAGACGGAATTCTTACAGTTCAGTCTTCCGAAGGGATAATTAAGCCAATAAGTTTGCAGGAAGGAAAATATTTTAAATCCAGAGCAATTTTTCCTAGGCTCCAGATCGACCAAAACGAAAAATTAGATATTGATGACATAAAAAAAGATTTGGCTCGAATTAACGAGAATCCAGATATTGGTCTGCAAGCGGTTTTAAAGCCAGGTAAAGAAACAGGGCAAACCGAACTGCTTCTCCAATCCAATGACCGTTTTCCTGTCCACTTTAGCCCCTTCTTGGACAACCTTGGACGAAGCACAATTGGAAACAATAGATTGGGTTTTGGTGTAACCCACAATAACGTATTAGGCTTTGGTGACAGAGACGTTGCAACTCTCAACTGGTCTGACTCTTCTTTTGGGGTCTCTAACAACTATGAAATTCCAATTGGTAAATATGGTACAAAATTTGGTTTTAACTTTGCTCACAGCCGGCTCAAACTCGGACAGCAATTTGCACCGCTAGATATCAAAGGTTTGGCTACCATTTATTCTCCTTATATTTCACAAGAATTATATAGAGGGAAATATGTTCAAGCAAGTGCTGATGTGGCCTTGGATTTCAAAGACTTATCAACCGACATATTTGATGGAAGTCCAGCTGAGCAAAGATTGAACGTCGATAGACTCCGTGTCTTGAGGCCTGGAATCAACATCGACCAGTTTGATAAGTATGGCAGAACCTTTATGAGACATGAACTCGGTATTGGTTTAGATGCCCTCGGTGCCACAGATTCAGCTAACCCTCTCACCAGCAGAGCTGGTTCGAAGCCTGATTTCTTTAGATACACTACTTATCTTACAAGAATCACTCAACTTCCTTGGGGAATCCAAGATGTATTTAGGGTTACAGGGCAAGTGTCGCCTCATTATTTAAACTCAGCTGAGCAAATCCAAATGGGGGGTGCCTTCACCGTGAGAGGTTACAAAGAAGGCCAATTCATCGGTGATAGCGGTTATATACTTAGCAACGAAGTGCGTTTTCCTTTCTACATCTTTCCAAAGAGCGCTAAGTTCAAGATGACAGCCAATGGAATTCCAATGGTTCTCTCTCGCAAAGGCCCTAACCAACCACTTTACGATTACGTTTTTAGAGACAATATTCAATTGGTGGCTTTCACTGACTTTGGACAAACCTTTACTAATATCTCTAGAGCACCGAGAATTTACCGCGCAAACAATGCAATAACCGACACAGCTCTTTCTGCCGGTGTAGGCTTAAGAGTAAGGCTTACCCGTTTCTTGGTTGGTCGTGTTGACGTTGGTTTCCCTCTTTTGGGCGATAAAAACGTTACAAATAACCACTTTGTTCACTTTGGCTTGCAGAGCGAAGCTTTTTAGATTGCATTGTTAATAATTTAAATTTTAAGAGGAAGGCTTTATGTCTTCCTCTTTTTTTATGCAAATGAGGGGATTTTCTGATTATGTTTATTAGGATTAAATCGTGTTGAAGAAGCTCTTTCTTTAGGACAAATCATTCTGCGCTTTTGGTATCTCTCTTGAACTTCTTCAAGTCTGCTTTGAGCAAATTGTTTGTTTTGAGAAGCATTAAATAGCTTCGTCTGAGCCTGTATTAAGAGTTCATCTAACCTATCTAAGTTTTTTGATGTTAGGTCAGACATAGTTGGTGCAATTTCTTTACACTTTAAGCGGAGAAAGCCTGTACCTGGTAAGTTGAAGACTTTAAGCCCAGAGATTATTTCTTGTTTTTTTGCAATAAGCAAGTTTATTTCTGCAAGGCAGTCTTGATGAATCTTTTGAGCTCTTATCAATTCTTTTGTTGCACTGGAAGCTTGCATTTGTAAATCTATATCTTTGAATAAATCTTTAATTGGTTTAAACAAAAAACCAAAGGTTTTATTTTTTTGCAGGCCACTTTTGTCAGTTAAACAAACAAGAGCAGATCCAGCAGAGATTAAAAGTTTTATTTGCGGAGTTAAAGCATTGCCCGGTAAAGGTGAATGGACAAGAGTCGAAATAAATAAAGGAGTAGTGACATTTAAAGTAAATTGTTTTATTTGAGAAGAAGAAATTTTCAACTTAACCCCGGAATAATTAAGAAAAAATAAAGATGCAAAAATTTTACCTAAAATCAATATCTTTGAAAAGCTTTTACAAAGCAAAAAGGACGGCTTTCCATTTTGCCGTCCTCTTTATTTATTGTCTGACTTTATTTAAGCTAGCTTAATTGAATTGAAATGAAATTACCACATACCTCTAACTGGTCTGCCTTCTTCGCTGTATTCAACAGGTTCTCTGTAGTATTGAGGCTGTTGAGGTGGAGCATAATAAGGTTGGGCTTGAGCCTGAGGTGGGTAGTAAGCAACAGGTTGCTGTTGAGGTTGCTGACTTCTGGTTTCAGGTAAAACCAAGAGGTAAATCTCGGTTTTTGGTGCTGCTTGAGCAACTGGCTGAGCCATCGGAGCAAATTGAGGAGCAGCCATTTGATTAGCTAATGCCTGTTGAAATTGGCATGGAGAAATTGGTGCTGGTGGAACAGCTTGGCAGCTTCTGCAAATTGGTGTAACAGGAGCTCCACAACCTACAGGAGCTTGAACCGGTACTGGTTCTCCGCCACCGCATCCGCAACCAATATCACAGAGGCTTACACCTCTTTTAGCAGCTGCATACATCAAATCGTTAACGGATCTGTCGAAATAAAGACCAAGTCTTAATCCAACTTCGCCGGTATGAGCGCAACTTGTTTTGATGCCCTCTTTGTATAATCCGGTGTTAAGGCCGAATCTTATCGCTTGAGCATCTTGGGAAAACCCAATAGCGAACATTAAGAAAGCGAGACAATAAATTAATCTTTTACCTAGAGTTACCACAGTGGTGTTCCCCTCTTCTGGAAATTACATTGTCTTCATTCCACTCGTATTCTTTGCTTTTCTTAGGGAATGGTAAGCTTCAGGGTTTACACATCAGTCATTAGATGAAGGCATCCCCGGTAACCCTTGTTAGGTCTGGGTTTTAGTAATTCTAATTTTAATGCAATCCCTTGATGTTTATAACCGAGTGAGAGCGGGATTCCCCCGAAGGCCAGAACGGTCAATTCATGAGTATTTTATCAATACCTGGCGACTGAATCATCAATTTCAAGCGACCAAGCATCAATTCCACCTTCTAAATTTATTAAATTTTCATATCCGAGTTCTTGAAGCATCATAAGCGCTCTTTGGCTTCTTCGTCCGTGGTGGCAGTACAAAACAACTTTTTGCTTTTTGTCTAACTCTAAACTGTTAAAGCTCTCTTCCAGATTGCTTAAAGGGCAGTTACTTGCATTGTTAATTTTGCAAAAAGCAAATTCATCCGCTTCGCGAACATCGATTAATTTAATATCTGCTTTTTGCTTCAAAAGCTCAGAGAGTTCGCTGACGTTTATCGATTGTGTTATTGGTTCTTGCATAATAGTTTTTGTTTGGTTGTGGTTCCCCCTCTCCCGGCCTCTCACCTGAAAGGGAGAGGAGTAAAACAAAATTCAGTGTTACTTCCCTCCCCTAAAGGGGAGGGTTAGGGAGGGGGCAAGAGACTAGGTAGCCAGGCTGGATCTCATTCAAACCTCAATGGCCGAAGCTTCCAGTGCTGACTGAATACTTAACTTTGCAGCAATTTTTTTAGCAATATCAGCAAAGCATTTAGCCGATTCAGAGTCTGGGTTGGAAATGCTGAGAGGAACTCCTGTGTCTCCACCGATTCTAAGGTCAATCTCGATTGGTATTTGGCCCAAGCATTCGACATCGAGCTCTGCTGCTACTCTTTTAGCGCCGCCAGATCCAAAAATATCGTAGCTATTGCCTGTGTCCGGCGCTATGAAATAGCTCATATTTTCAATTAAGCCGAGTACAGGTACATTCATTTGCTTAAACATCATCAGACCCTTTTTGCTGTCCAGAAGAGCGACTTCCTGCGGGGTTGAAACTATAACTGCTCCAGCAATTGGTACGGCCTGAGAAATCGTCAACTGTGCATCGCTAGTTCCGGGGGGGAGATCAATAACCAAATAATCGAGTTCGCCCCAAGCAACGTCGCGAAGGAATTGGTTAATTGCGCTGTGCAGCATTGGTCCGCGCCAAATAACCGGTTCATTATCTTTAACCAACAAACCCATAGAAATATATTTGAGTCCGTGAGCTTCAATTGGCATCATGCGTTTGCCATCTTCGGATAAGCCTGGCTGAACCTTGGAACCAAGCATTAAAGGGATATTTGGCCCGGTAATGTCAGCGTCTAAAATACCAACTTTGGCGCCGGTCTTGGCTAAGCTAATGGCAAGATTCACCGAAACCGTAGATTTGCCAACGCCGCCTTTCCCCGAACTAACGGCCAAAATGTTTTTAACACCTTGAACTGGCTGTTTGCCGCCCATACCTCTAAAACCGCGAACTTCAGCGGTTGTCTCTATTATTACGTCCGAGGCACCGGCTGCTTTTAATGCAGCTTTGCAATCGTCTTCGATTTGGGTTTTTAGTGGGCAGGCGGGAGTGGTTAAAACCAAATTAAATTTCACAACGTCGTTCGGCAGAATCTCTATCCTTCTTGCCATATTAAGGCTAACTAAATCTCTCTTCAAATCGGGATCTTGAACGGTAGCAAGGGCTTCTTTGGCTTTTTCTAGTGTTATATTACTCATAATTTATATTTATATGTATTGAAAAATATAACAGTTTTTTGCCTTTGCTAGCTTGTGGGTTATGAATTTAGCGCTTAAAAAGCCCCAAAGTAGAGCCCAAAATTAGCAAGGGTTAATTTATAACAGGGATGCCCTTTAAATCAAACTTTAAATTTAGCCAGTTACCTTGAATACAAATGAATTAACTGATTTCTAGGGTGGCCTAAATGAGAGAGCATCAATTCGACGACATGAACCAAGTAATTGATTACAACACAGAATTATGGTTTAGATTCTTGGGCGCCTGTGAAGAAGGCATATCAAATTCAAGATTGCCAGAGCAAGACCGCAGTGAGCTGGGACAGTCTTTAGATTTAATTAGAGCAGTTAACAGTTACAGAGCTTATGCCACACCCGAGCTGTTATTCCAGGCTTACCCAGAGCTTGAACCACAAAAAGAATATGTTGACCTCCTTTGGCAGCACTTTAGCAGTTTAAACGAAGAAGAATTAAGCAATTTAGTGATTGAAATGGTTCATGAAGTTTGCTCTTCAGTTGAGACTTTGTCTTAGGTTTTATTCTTTTTTGTCAAAAATTGATCCTGGCGGAGTTGGTTTGTAATTAGCAACTTCTACGACTGCTTTTTGCATATCTTCTTCTGGGACAGGCTCACCGCTTGCAAGCTTGCCTTCAACATCTTGTATAGTGTCAAGTGTTTCTGTGGCATTAGCAGCAGCTTCTAATACTTTCTGAATTGCTTCTGAATCACCAGGCATTGATCCGTGGATTGAGTTCATTACCTTCTTATGTGAATGAAAAGCTGTAGATAGCCTTTGAGAACATAAAGATTTGTATTTAACATTTGTTGAAATGACAGTTTGAAACGATATATTCATTAAAGAGCTGTATTAACTTGTTGTGCATGCATCGATTTTAAGTCAACTCTCTCTAAAATCTATTTTGCTTAACAAAGAGTTTATTTACTCTTAATGAAGCTGTTACTTTTTGATTGTATCCATCAACCACTCGATTCCCCGTTCAAGTTCCTGATTTTGAGAAGGAAAAGGGAAATAATTATGTCCTGCCTCTGGCAGATAAACTAACCGCTTTGGTCCTGAATAGGCTTGAATAACTCTTTGTTGCAATTTTGCTGGTACAATTTCGTCTTTTTTTGCAGAGATAATTAGAGCTGGCACTTTTGTTTTGTGAGCATTGGAAATACTGTTTAGATCAGGTGGGATAGCAAGGGCTATGGGGTGGCTAAAAGCCATAAATTCCAGCTTCCGTGGTTTTCTATAATTAAGTTTTGTAGTGGCGGAGGATTTTTTAAGAATACTCCAGCAACTTGATTATGCGAGGCAATATAAAGTGCTGCAGTTGTTCCTATGCTGTTGCCGCTTATAATTATGGGCCTTCCCTCGCTGGCTTTCAAAATCTCATCATAAGCTTTATGTGCATCTTTTGGTATGGATTGCAGATTGGCTTTACCCTTGCTTTTTCCGTAACCTTGATAATTAAGTCCCCAAATTTCTACTGGATAAGCTCCAAAAACTTCCATCATAGCTTTAACATCATCTTCAGCTCTGGAAGCATTTCCACCAAAGTGAAGAATTAATATTTGGGCTTGTTCATTGTTCTTACGGTTCTTAAAATGAGGATTGATCCAAATTTCAAGCTGTTTTTTCTCTTTATTAGTAAAAGTTTTTCGGATAAGCCCCTCGGTAAACAGCTCATTAGTAGAGGGAAAGAGAATTAACTTATCGCAAATGCCAGAAAAAAGTATGTAAAAAAATAAAATTACATAAACTTGTCAAACGATGATTGCAAGAATCTTGAAGGGATTATCCAACATCTTAAACTTGCTATTTTTCAATTTACTAATTATTTAACCAGCCCAAAACCACCATTGATATGCAGGATTTCGCCGCTAATGGTTTCGTGGTTAGCAAGGAATACAACGTAATCTCCAACCTCTTTGGGCGTTAGGAATCTCTTTAGCGGTGAATAGCTTTTGTAGATTTCTTTCATCTTTGCTTGCTCCATTTTGGCTGCTCCAGATGAACACTGTACCACAAAATCTGCCATTTCTGTTTCGGTAAAGCCTGGACAGATTAGATTAGTTCTAATTCCTTTGGATGCAAGATCAATGGCTGTGCAACGCATAAGCCCAAGCAGTGCGTGTTTAGAAGAAGTATAAGCACAAGAGTTGGGAACGGCCATAGTGCTTAAAGTAGAACCAATATACAAGTGTGAGCTCCCAGATGGCATTTTGGCGGAAAAATGTTTTGTCATCAAAAAAGGGATAGTGACATTAGCATAAAAAATTCTTTCCCAATCCTCTTGATTCGTTCTTTCAACGGTGTCATTCACCGTCATCCCAAAATTATGAACGAAGCAGATTTCTTGGGCGTTTTTGTAAAATTCGTGGTTTTCAACAAAATCCAAAAAATCTTTCCAGGTGTTTTCCTTCATCAAGTCACAAAGGTATTCTGCGAAATTAGAGTTTTGTTTTAACTCATTATTAGAGCTTCTTGAGGTGCCAATTATTTTCCAGTTACTATTTTTATTTTGGTCTTCAAAAAAAGCCTCGGCTATGCCTCGGCCAATTCCTTTGGAAGAGCCTGTAATAATTGCTAATTTTAGTTTTTGGTTTATCATGGTTTTTGTTTAGATCTTGATGCGGCTCGGGCTCAGCATGCTGAGCCCCTACAATGTGTTTTCTCCGATCTATAAAAGATGAAAGAAAGAAGTTGTTTTTGACTCCTTCATCCTTTAGGGGAAGGTTGGGATGGGGGGGCTCCAAACATAACCACCCCACTGTCCCGCTCCGGATGAAACTTTTACTTCTAGTTTTTGCACTTTACATTGTTCCAAAATCTCTTTATTCTTGCAGAGCTCTTGTACAAAATAACGGGAAAACTCCTCAATGGTTGTATTGCTGATTGGAAGAAGCTTAACATCTTTAGTATAAAAAACCAAATCATCTTGGTTGTGTTTTAAAGTTAATTTGCTTCCGTCTTCGGACTTGGAAATATTTAAATAAGGAGATAACTCCGGAATAATAAAATACTCATCCAGAGAGTTGCAAAGATTACGAATCCATTTTTTAAAAACATTGTAATCGGCAGCCATCCCGTTCTGTTCAACTTCTATATCAATGGATGCTCTTACAAAAAAATTGTGGCCGTGTAGCCTTTCTCTTTCAGTGGCCGAAAACACCGTAAAGTGTCCCGCCGAAAACTTCATATCTTCCTTAAAAAGCTCAATTGTTGTTGTGTATGCCATTTAGTTATTTTAATGACTTTCAGTCAAATCCTTCAACTAAAAGTGTTTTTCATAAGAATTTAAGTTTGTGTTTTAAATTTTTTTAGCCGATGAACGATTAAATTTATCTACGATAGGAGCAAGATTGATTCTTGTGATAAGTCCTGGAACGGGGGTTCCAGGTACATAATTTAGTTCTACTCCAAAGATTTTGTATTTGAGGCCAGCCGTTAAAAATAACACTGGAGAAACGCCCCCTAAATTGGGGAATTGATCGCCATATCCGTAGATTATTCCGGCTCTGTATCCTGACTGAAAATGCAGATCTGTTTGTCCAATTTTCTTGTCAATCAAATTTCTGTTTACCCCTAAAACAAAGGTTTGTCTATCGTGCGAATTTGTAAAAGTGGCTGCGCAAATACTAGCGTACTGAATCCCAACCAGATTATTTACTTCGTTGTGGTTTCGTGCATCTTTTGTGCCATAAAAATGCTTTGAGAATTCTCCCTCTCCATCGAAATGGAAGCTCCACATTCCAAGTAAGATTGCATCATCAGGCCTGTATCCTTTGATAAACTCTTTGAATCCACGTTTCCTTCTTTTCCTGATTGGATTAGCACTTTCATTAATGTTAATCGGAGCATCAATTTCTGAGTCATCTTCAAATACCTTTAATTCAAGATCTTCTAAAACATCGCTGTCTTCTTCATTTAATGATAAAAATGTCGGATCTTCAGTTAGTGGAGCAGATTGAGGTTCTTGATTTCGCTGCTTATCAGTATTGTATTTAGTAGAATCTGTTGAAGACTCATCCACTAAGGTTTCCAATGAAGAACTTTGTAAATTAACCACTGAAAGTAGCAAAAATGAAAATGAAAGAGACAAAATTATTTTTAGTAATTTACTGTCTTTGAAAGGTTTGATTCTCATTAATTTTATAGAAGACTAAGAAGAACGACTTTTTTTTAAGATACAACAGAAATTTATTATTTGCCTGTGTAATTACATCTGCAAAGTATTAAATTAATCAAAATTCAATCTAAGCCAAATTGTTGATGGTCGAGATTTTACAGTGCACAATAGGGAAAGCCACTTAGATAAAGTTTGGTAGCTAGGGAATTTTCCGTATAGAGCGACTATTTGTCTCTTCTAAATCCTGAGAGGTTTTATATTATGTCCGATCCGAATGTAATGGCGCGAATTAACGCTATTAAAGAACAAACAAAATTAACTGGGGGAGCGAGCCAAAATTTAAAAACACCGGCTTATTACCAGCTCAGGAAGGAATTGCATAGTCAATTACTTAACGAGATATCACCCGAAGATTTAACCGGCGATATTAACCAGCACGAAATCAAGCAGCAAATCAGTCAGATTGTTAATGCTTTAGCTGCCCGTCAGGGTATTCCGCTTACGCCAGAACAAAAGGCGATGATGATAAGCGAGCTTACCGACGAAGTGTTAGGCTTTGGGCCTTTAGAGCCGCTTTTGCGCGACGACACCATTACAGAAATTATGGTAAATAACTACAAAACAGTCTTCATCGAAAAAGACGGAAAGTGTATCAAGCTCAAAGAAATTATTTTTGAAGATGAAACCCACTTACTCCACGTTATTCGAAGAATTACTTTAAGAATAGGACGAAGAGTAGATCATGCCAGTCCGATGGTGGATGCCCGTCTTCCCGATGGTTCACGTGTAAATGCCATTATTCCTCCTTTGGCTTTGGATGGTTGTATTCTTACAATTCGTAAATTCCCTAAAAAAGCTCTTCTGATGGACGATTTGGTACAGTTTGGTGCTTTAACCCCTAAGATGGCCAAATTCCTTTCTATGTGCGTTAAAGGCAAGCTCAACACTCTGGTGGCAGGCGGTACCGGTTCCGGTAAAACTACCCTGCTAAATGCGCTCTCTGCCTTTATCCCCAACGAGGAACGCGTAATCACCATCGAGGACTCAGCCGAACTGAGACTTCACCATTACATTGAACACGTAATCCGCTTAGAAACCCGCCCAGCAAACGCTGAAGGACAAGGTTTGGTAACAGCTCGAGATTTAGTTAAGAACTCTCTCCGTATGAGGCCCAACCGAATTGTAGTTGGAGAATGTCGTGCGGGAGAAGCAATCGACATGTTACAAGCTATGAACACCGGTCACGAAGGCTCTATGACAACGCTTCACGCCAACACTACTCGTGACACCCTCAAGCGTCTTGAAACTCTTGTTTTGATGAGCGGTTTGGACCTGCCATTAAAGACAGTCCGTGAAATGATTGCTTCCACCATCCAGATTGTTGCTCTTCAATCGCGCTTTTCTGATGGGAGCCGCCGGATTAAGCAAATCAGCGAAATCGTTGGAATGGAAGGTGAAACCATCACCACCCAAGATATTTTTATCTTTAAGCAAACCGGCTTGGATGCGAATGGAAAAATTATTGGACAATTCATGCCTACAGGGGTTCTGCCAAAATACATTGGACACTTAAGAGCTCACGGTATTGATGTTCCGATGGATTTATTTGCACCGGAAGGAACACATGTCAATCAACAAGGTCAGCCAAGGAAATAATCGGAGAATAAATTATGGATCTTGTTTCAATCCTAATAATCATCTTTGCGGTCGGCATCCTTGGGGTTGCTGCAAAGTTTTATATGGATTTAACTTCTAAGCAATACACAGAGGACAGGCTCAAACAGACCTTTGCTGCCCAGTCTCGTGGTATGGAAGACCAGTCTGTAAACCCTGAATTTACTGAATATCAAGAAACAGTAATTGAATACCTTGATTCAAGGCTGACAGATAAATTCCCAATTCTTGGAGATAAGATGATTCAAGCTGGTTTTAAAATTAAATCGCTTGAGTGGACTTTGATTGTAGGCGTAGTAACCATTATTGTTGCGGCCCTGCCAATCTGGATTTTACAAAGTACCTTTGGTGTTTTTGCATTTCTTTTTTCTGGTGCAGCACTTGTTTTAGTGCCGGTTTTGGCTTATTTTTTATTAAATCAAAAAATAGCTCAAAGAGTAACCATCTTTGATGAGCAGTTTGGAGTCGGCTTAGATGTTATGGCAGCCAGTATGAGAGCGGGAGGTACCTTTATGAGCTCGATACGCTTTATTGCTGAGGGTTCTGAGCCTCCACTTTCTACAGAAATGGGGATTCTATCTACCGAACTTGGCTTGGGAACAGATATGCCAACTGCATTGGACCGTTTTAAAAAGAGAATTCCTTCTAAAAATTTGTTGATATTTGTAATTGCGATTAAGGTTGCGAACCAAACCGGGGCAGCTTTAGCACCAATTTTATCTACACTATCTCAGGTAATTATTGAAAGATTTAGGTTACAAGGTTTAATTAACATTGCAGTCTCAGAGAACATTATGGGTATTTGTATACTAGCCTCATTTCCCTGGATTGTAATTCCGCTTCTGGCTTTTGCCTGGCCAGAAGCCTATGCAGAATTCTTTTCCTGGGATCCGGGAGGGATACCTATCGGCAAGATAGTAGGCTTTGCCTGCTTCGTCTGGTACTGTATGGGTATTTGGGTAATGTATAAAACAGTTAGGTCGATCGATACATAATAATGGTTTTAATAATCGCAGTATTTTTCGTTATCTTGTTAGTTGCTGGTGTAGCCATTTTTATGTTGGTTACAAAAAAGCAGCAACAAAGTGATGCAACCAGTAGCGAAGCTTTAAATCGAAGAATTGCCATTCTTCAGGAAGGCTTTGAGGATCAGGGGGCTCTTGAATCCCGCGCGCCCGAGCAAAATCCGCTTGATTCAATTAACGGGGATTTGATGAACTTTATCGGTAGCTTCACTCCTGTGCCCAGTCCTGAAAAGCTTGACTCACTTAACAAAGCCGGTTTAAGAACCAGTGATGCGCATATTGCTTTGTTCTTTCAGCAGATATCCGGAGGGATTGTAGGCGCGGGTTTAGGATTTTTAATTATTTTTACTGGCCTGAGTTTTATGGCTGGTATTGCAATTGCTATGTGTCTGGCTCTTCTTTTTTATATGGCTCCAGCCTCTGATGTACGAAAGAGAATTAAAGAAAGATCTTACAAAATTGATAAAACGCTACCGGACATGATTGACCTTTTTGCAAACTGCTGTGTGGCCGGTGTGAGCTTTGATATTGCGGCTGGTTATATTCTTGTTGACCTTGAGGATGATCCTTTAATTAAACCAATTAAAGAAGACTTTTTGGCTTGGCAAGCCGATGTGAACTTTGGTATGGAAAGACCCGAATCGTGGCGCCGCTTGGCTAATAGAAGCGAATCCAAGAATATTCGTTATTTTACTTCTTTAATTAATCAGAGTGAGAAGACAGGGGGTAGCGTTGCAGAGGCGCTCTTTAAAATGTCATCCTTTTTCCGTGAAAGAAGAAAACAACAAATCGAATCTGAAATTGCTACTTTGCCAACAAAGATGTCTTCACAAACTATTGTTTTTATAGTTTTGCCAATTGTACTTCTTCTTCTTGGCCCAGTCGGCTTAAACGCCTTTAGAATGGTGGCAGAACTCTTCGGTGGACGATAGATACGTGATGCGCAAGGTTAAAATAAACGTTGATTAACTCATTCAATTTAATCCATTAACTCTCCAAAAAATCTTTCTTTTAAATCAAAAACTTTTGTTTGCAGAATCTTGGTTATTTCTTCTTTTTCCCCCACAAGGTGGATGGGCTCACCGATTACTATGTCACAAAAAAACGGAATAGGAATTAATTCGCCTTTTGGAAGAGTCCTTCCCATGCCTTTGATGAATACTGGAATAACGGGTATTTCGGGGTGTTTAAGTATTAGATGGGCAATTCCGCTTTTAAATTCACTCATCTTTTCGGGCTCTCCGCGGCTTCCCTCGGGGAAAATAATTAATGAGTTACCTTTTTGCAATTGCTCACTCATGATTGAAACAGGGTTGCAGCTCTTATTAAAGCCCCCTCGAGGGATGGGAAGAATATTTATAAATGTGCTGCAGAACCATGCAACGATTTGATTTTTCATAAAATAATCTGAAGCGGCAACTGGTCGAATGAGATTTAGCTTGCTAAGAGGAAAGAGGTTCATGAGCGCCAATGTGTCTAGGTGACTATTGTGATTGGAAGCTATGATGAACTGTTTAAGGTCTTTAAGATTTTCTCTTCCAAACACATTAACACCGATTAGCAGCAGCAAAAAAGGACGTACAAAAAATAAAAAGAATATTTGTCTAAGAAGATTTTTTAGCATACCGAAAAATTATAAAATTGAACACCCTGGAGGAGCCTGATAGAAGAAGAAACTAACCAAATGGAAGAAAATAGGTGCCGTGTAAACCAAAGAATCTATGCGATCAATTATCCCTCCGTGACCGGGAATTAGTGAGCTTGAATCTTTGACTCCAACATCTCTCTTAACGGCTGACATAACAAGATCTCCGATTGTGCCGATTACACTTATCATTATTCCTGAAAGCAGAGCAAATACAATGTTTCCTCCTATCAGGGATTTGAGAGAGCAAGCGACTAGGGCTGTTCCAATTATGCCTCCAATTAAACCTTCTATAGTTTTTTTCGGGCTGATTGATGGTAAAAACATTATGTCCCCGAAGATTCTCTTTCCAGGCAGTTTCCCTGAAATGTACTGCAACACATCGTTGATTTCAGTCAAAAACACAAGGTAAAGCAAAAGGGCCAAGCCTCCCTCGGGTAAGCTGCCATTGGGTTTTAGCATCATAAGCGCTGCTATGTGGCTAATACAATAAACAAAGGCCATTAATCCCCACTGAACCTTGGCCATCGATTCAACCATATCGTTGGGACTATTGGTTATGACGTTGCGGATGGGGATGAAAAGAAAAATATAAACTGGAATAAAAATAAAAAACATAGCTTTCCAGTCTGAGAGAATCCAATAGTATTGTATTGGAACAACCAAATAAGCCCATAGAAGAATGTGCAAATCGCTCATTCGGCTGTGAATGAGGGTGTAAAATTCTTTAAGTGCCAAAAAACTTACAAAGCCGAAGATAACAATTGACAATTTGGGATTAATGAAGAGCAACAAAAAGAAAACCACAGCCATTACCCACCAGGAGCGGACTCTTTGGGCAAGCTCACTAAAGTCAATATCTTTTTTTAGCTTTGTGAGAAGAAAAACCACAATTGTAGAAGATACAAGAATGAAAAAAACAATGGTTGCAACCTTGTTTAGAGCCGATGCAGCATCAATCATTTTTACTAAATTTGTAAAACCTCCAGAAATTATTTCAGATAAACTTGTTGACAAATTCATTACTTATCCCCGTACAGCTTGTTTCAGTCGGTTAAAACAGGTAACAAGAAGCAATATTGTTAAAACCACGAAGATAATTTCTAAAGCTTGTTGACTGATTGGGACAAAGTAATAGATAAAGCATAAAGCTCCGATTACAAAAGCTCTATCGCTTTTACCCATAGGCCCGTGGTTAGCACGAGTTCCAGCGGTGGTTTTGGCTAATACTCCGCAAAATTCACTGAGCATGGTTAGGAAAACAAATTTGAAAATGGTGATTAAAAGCATTAATTCAGGTTTGCCAAAGACAAATATAAGAGATGAATAAATTAAAATGTCAGCTAAAATATCGCCAACTTCATTTAAAACCTCTCCAAGCCTGCTTTGAGTATTGGTCTCTCGGGCGAGCATTCCGTCTAGGGCGTTTAAAGCCATTCGAATGAATAAAGTGACGGGAATCAAAAAAATAATTTCTTTAATGTTTTTAAATAAACCAAAGTAATAAACAAGCGCCGTAGAAATATAGCTTAAGACTAAAGTTGCGATGGTAAGCTGGTTTGCTGTAATTTTTAATTTGACTAATAGAGTAAGAGCTGGTTCTAAGAAATTTTGAAATTTAGGTTTCAAATCATAAATTGTTGGCATAATTCATTAAAAATTTTAAAGGGCAAATTCTTGAATAAGTTCTTTTGCTGAAGATTCAATAATCTTTTGAAGAGAATCATCTTCCTTTATTTTATCCATGTATCGATGATAATTGAATTCGTCATCAAGTTTAGATTCCTGAAAAATATTTTGAAGTTTTGAGATCTTGAGGTCCTTTTTTAGTTGAATAAAATGTTTGTCTTTAATAAATATTACTCTCACAGAAAGGTGCTGGAAGGAAGGATGGACAATCGTATAAGCTATTTTTAAATTAGATAAAACCTTTTTAGCATCTATTGAGCCAATTGTAAGTTCAGAACCTTCATTCAGCATACACAAATATTTGGATGAATCTAATTCATTTAAATCTCTTGAAGTATTTTCTAAAATTTCTTTAAAAGCTGCTGAACACTTCTGATGGTTAGAATTACCAAACTTGTTTACTAATGAATCGCTGACTAATTTCATAGAATCGCCATTTTGTTTATTAATGTATTCAACAACACCGATCTGGTCTTCATTTCCATAAGGATCTTCGGTTTTAGAATAATTTGTATATTTGATTAAATTAGAAGTGACTTTAGGTTTTAAGGTTACTTCTTGATCGATTTTATTGTTTTCACTTTTTATTTTTTCTTCGACTTCTTTATTTATCTTTTCGTAGTCAAGCTCTTGGCTCCTAGCCGTGGATAGGTTAAGTAAAATGCAAATTGTTAATAAGAAAAGAAAAAAGCTTTTTTGAATTAATGATTTTGCTTTCATTGGAAATTTATTCTAAGACTAAGAGATTCTATCAGTTCCCAAGTACTTCCTTAAAGCCTCTGGAACAACGATTCCTCTTCCATCAGGAGTTTGGTAATTTTCAACAATGGCGGCCCAAGTTCTTCCAACTGCCAGACCAGAGCCATTTAAAGTGTGAAGGAATTCTGGTTTGCTTTTTTGGTCGCGCTTAAATCTTAGATTCAATCTTCTTGCCTGAAAGTCTGTGCAGTTAGAACAACTGCTGATTTCACGGTACTTACCCTGAGACGGCAGCCAAACCTCAAGGTCATAGCATTTACTTGCCGAAAAGCCTATATCTCCGGTACAGAGAAGCAAGCGGCGAAAAGGTAAACCTAGTTTTTCTAAAAGACTCTCAGCGTGAGCGCTTAGTTTTTCGTGTTCGTTTGTACTTTCCTCTGGAAGGCAAATATGGACTAGTTCAATTTTATCGAATTGGTGTTGCCTGATTAAACCGCGCGTATCTTTACCGGCTGCGCCTGCCTCGCTGCGGAAACATGGTGTGTAAGCGCATAATCGTTTTGGCAGCTCGGCAATATTTAATGCATTTTCGCTGGCAAAGAAGCCTGTAAGAGGAACTTCGGCGGTTGGAATTAAATATTGGTCTAACCCGGATTCTGGATCTGGCTCCAAATGGTAAAGATCAGCTTTAAATTTGGGCAATTGTCCTGTGCCTTGCAAAACCGAGGCATTTATAATCACAGGTGGAGAAATTTCCAAATATCCAGCGTTTGAAGCCTCATCAAGCATGAACTGAATAATGGCTCTTTGTAGTTTGGCTCCCCATCCTAAAAAAGAACTAAAACGTGCACCCGAAAGTTTAGCCGTTCTTTCAAAATCAATTATTCCGAGGGTTTCTCCGAGTTCGTAGTGTGTGAGTGGATTTTCAATCTTCGGAATTTCTCCTTTGGTGTGGACAATCACATTTTCGTTTTCGTCTCTGCCGGTTGGGACTTCCTCTTGGGGTGTGTTTGGAATATAAGCAAGAATATTATTTAAGCTTTCATCAAGCTCATTTAGTTGTTTGTCTAGTTCAGCGATTTGGTTGTTAATAATTTGGGCTTTTTCTTTAATGCCTTCAGCTTCTTCTTTAGACTTAACCGATTTGCTGAGAGAATTTCTTTGTGACTTTAGGTCGTCAGTCTGCTTCTGGAATTCTCTTTTCTTTTCGTCGATTTTAGTGATTTCATCGATTTGCACCACCAGTTCAGGGTTTCGGCGACTTAATTGTGTTTTAAATTCTTCTGGATTTTGGCGGATTAATTTTAGGTCTAGCATTTTGGATTATTTTTCTTTGGATGACTATTTTAAAACGCCATAAGCAAATTAATTTTACTATTTTATATTAAATCTTTATTTCTCTCGGGAACTGGCAATCCGTCGGCTTTTAAGGAGTTTATATAAGCCTGAATTGCTTCTTGAATATTTAATCTAGCTTCTTGTTTGCTTTTGCCTTGGCTGACGCAGCCGGGTAAACTCGGGCATTCTGCAATCCAATAACCATCTTCACCGCGATGAAAAATAACTTGTCTCATAAATCTTGAGCCTCGCCTGTAGAATTGTAACTAAATATTGAGTTTATTCCTACAGATGATAGATAGCCACGCACATTTAATTTGGGAATCCTTCCGCGATGATTTAGAGCTGGTAATGGAAAGAGCACATGCTGCCGGTGTAGAGGGTTTTATTCACTCTTGCGTCCATACCGATGATTTGCCACAAATGTTCGCTGTGCAGAAAAAATATCCAAATGTTTATGTTAGTGCCGGAGTTCACCCTTGTGATGCGCACCGCTGGACCGATAAATGCGAAGAGGATATTTTAGAAAACCAAGAAAAAATAATTTCAATCGGAGAAACGGGTTTGGATTATTACCACAAAGATTGTCCTGTCCCGGTTCAGATGGAGGTTTTCCGCAAACAGTGCAAGCTTGCAAAAAAACTAAGTTTACCTTTAATCGTCCACTGCCGAGACGCTTTTGAAGATACTTTGGAAATTTTACGGGAAGAAGACCCCGGGAAAGGGGTGATGCACTGTTACACTGGAAACGCCGAGTACTCGGCTAAGTTTTGGGATTTGGGGTTTTATACTTCTTTTTCGGGTTGTGTAACTTTTAAAAGCGCCACTGATTTGCGTGATGCAGCGAGAGAAATACCATTAGAAAGAACGTTGATTGAAACGGATTGTCCGTTTTTGGCCCCGCAAAAATACAGAGGAAAGCGCAATGAACCGAGTTTTTTACCGGAAGTAGCCTCTGTTCTTGCGGATGTTCATGGGGTGAGGGTTGAGAAGATTGATGAGGTTAGTACTTTGAATACTAAAAATTTGTTTCGTGGGCGGTTGGTTGGGGTTATGTAGTTCAAACAGCAACCTTCTTTTTACTAACTTCATCTTGCACTAAAGGATTCGTTAAAATTATTTTTTCTTAAACAGCTCTGAATGAGAGCCTGTTCTAATTAAAGTAAGTGCTTTTTTCGCTTTGTCGATTCTGTATAAGAGCAGCCAATCAGGTTCTAGATGACAATCTCTAATTCCTTTTTTATTACTCTTGAGCTCATGATCTTTATATTTCTCTGGTAATGTTTCACCGTTTAACAGCAAGGAAACAACTTGTTTCAAAAGGTTTAAATTTTTGCCTTGTCTTTTAATTTTTTTAATATCACTTTTGTATTGGCTTGTCTGGTGAGGAGTATACATTAATCCTCATCCCATGAAGCAAACAAATCTCTTTTTGACTTAAATTTTGTTATGTTTTTGTCTCTGAGTGCATCATCAATTGCCTCTTGAGTCTTTTGATTAGGAACTTTGACGTCAAAAGGTAGTTTTCGCTGGGCTCTTAGTTGTTTGGCAAGCATTGTAACCACCTGTGTCCAATTTATTCCTATTTCATCAAGAATTTGGTCTACTTCTTCTTTTAAAGTGGGCTCTATTCTTGCTCTTATCGTTGCTGATTTTGTTGTTGCTGTTTTTGCCACTGCTTGTTCTCCTAATTATCAATGTACCACAAATGGGCTGCATATTTTATTATTTTGCTTAACACTGATTGAAACCGATTGTCCGTTTTTAGCCCCGCAAAAACACAGAGGAAAGCGCAATGAACCGAGTTTTTTACCGGAAGTAGCCTCTGTTCTTGCGGATGTTCATGGAGTTAGTGTTGAGAAGGTTGATGAGGTGAGTACTTTGAATACGAAGCGGTTGTTTGGTGGGCGGTTGTTTGGGGTTTGATTAAAAACACTTAATGTTGGAACGCTTGAATGATAAAGTATTTACTTGCTATTTTTAACTTAAGCTTAATTTTTAAGTTGTTTTTTAACACTAAAATTTTTATCCAACTTATGAAAGTTCAATTTAGAAATAGACCTCAAGTGATTCAATCAGTAAGAAAACATAAAACACAAGGTATTTTTCGTTCAGATCTTCATGCCCAAGCGCAAAGGAATTTAGGCACATTTGTCAATGCTTTAAGAGCCTTACAGGAAAGGCGGAGTAGTTTTATTAGAGGGCTATACGATCAGTATAATGTAGATAATCTTCCCTTTGTGCAAACAATAAATAACTTACAAGCTTTATCTGCGTCTTCATCAAGGAAGTTGGGATTACTTTTAGATGCTTTGGAAAATGATCATACGTTAGAAGGTTTGTTAAAAGCGCATCCACTCTATGAAACAGAAATAAACCCCAGAATTCAAGAATTTGAAAAAAGTTGTCCTCCTTTAGGTTTTCAAGCACGCCAGTGGGCAAATGGTTTAGCAACTTTAACACCTGAGAGCATGAAACTTATTAACCCTGTGTCTAGTTATTCTATGAGTAATCTTAGGGGTTCGGGGGCAGTTACAACAATAAATAGACACGGAGATATTATTCGTACTCTTCTTCCTGGAGATGGTATTTTCTGGAATTTAGAATTGACTAATAAATCATTAAGTGCGGATTGCGGAGGAGATTTAGATTTAGATGTTTTTCGAGTAACTGAAAGACTTCCTGATGGAACCATGGAACAATATGGCTTAGCGACTTCCTCACAAAATCCTGAAACTCAAGTGTGGCAGATTCATCTTTTATGCGGCAAAAATACCATGGAAACAATTAATTATGGGGATGCTCAACAGAGTGTAATTTGGCCTTCTAATTTACGCAAACCGGTACTAAGCCTCCGGGACTTTAATGAAGAAACAGAAATTGGTTTTAAAGTTAATTTCTTAGCTGGAGAATACAAGGTCATTTATCCTCTGCCAGATACACAGCACGAGAAACTGATTGAGTGGAAGGGAAGAGCCTTACCAGATAACTACGTAAAGGTCAAAGATAAGAAGTATCCTTATCTCTTCTGGGACGGACAAATAGCCGATCCATCAATCTTTGAATTCTACGATGGATTCTGTGTTTCCAGAGGCGAGGTAATTGAATTCCTGGAGCAAAAGTGTTCGGAATACGGTTTTGATGAGGCTTTAACCACAGATTTTGTTACTTTCTGGGCTCCTTATTTGATGGAAAATGAATATAGTTTAGTACGTTTTTTAACACCAAAAGAGTGCCAAGAGCTTGCTGAATTGAACATTGAGTGCGAAAAAGAAGTTCAGGTTGTGAGGTTTTATATGTTGTTCACTGCTTGTGATGGACAAGTGGAAATCCAGGAACAGAAAACTCCACAAATAATTTTGGAAAACAAACCTAAAGTCTTCGATTGGGGAGGCTTTAGCGTTTAAGTTAAGTATTTTAATAATTTTACATACTCAAAATAATGAAAGGAATTTTATGATAGTAACAAGAAGCACAAACCTAAATGGATTTTACTCCACCAGGAAAGGAGCCGCTCTCAGACAGCGAACCAGAGGCTCAAGACCTTTCAAACTAAAAAGTAGTGCAAAACAAATATTTGTTCCACAACCGGGCAAGAAGAAATTGAATTTAAAAGGTGACTTAGTCGCTCATATTGCTTCTGGCACTGAGATAAGGCCTGTCCTCCAAGGATGGCTGACAGAGGCTAAGGGAATGCAAAAGGATACTTTTGACGCACCGAGACATGAAGATTTTTGCAATGCCCTTAATACCTATTTAAATGATGAGGCCTATCAAAATGCTCCATTTTTTATAGTCACTGATTCTCAAGGCCAAGTTCATTCATTAGCTGTTTTAAACATGGATTCCAGCAGCAATTCAAGAATTTTTACAATAGACGGGTTTCTTGCAGCTCCTCATACTCTCTTAAGTTCAACTGGCTCAGATGAAAAATATCCTGTGAGGCCAATAATGGATGCAGTTGAAACCCTTGCCAGCTTCAATCGTGGTAGACTGATTCGTTGGATTGACACCTTCCCTTCTGTTTTGCAAGCGGTTCAAGTTCATGACAATAACTATAAACCAGTAGCTGGAAACTCTCAGTCGGTTGAATTAAGACTTTAAAGATTTTTGGCGGATAAGAACTAAAACCTTTACTACGAAAAGAAACGGTGTGAGATCCTTGAAAAAGCTAATAAAACAGTTTTTCAGGGATCTTACTAAATCAATATTCTGAATCTACTTAGCCTTCTTCTCCGTCTCATCCAGAGTGGTAAGCAAGTTGCTAGAGCTAGAAACAAACAAAGCCTGAGCAGCTGGACCTGTCACCTTATTAATCCAAAACTCTGGAAATACTGACAGAATAACCGAGGCAAACAACAAGATTGAACAAGCAAAATTGATCGAGAAATTGCTCAAACCAATTGGATTTGTCGTTTCTGTTTTGTTGAGTTTCTCTTGGACTTCTGGAAGAGGCTCATCAACGAACATTTTTTTGATTAAAGTGGTGTAGTAAAAAATTGCAACAACGCTTGTAATCAATATTGTCGCTGCCATTACAAGGCTTACAATTGGAGCAACCATGTAGTTTGTTGCTGTGAGTCCGTAAGTTTTTGCTATTTTCTCTGGCAATAAAGAGCTGATTCCCGCATGTAAACTGGCATCCAATAGTACTATTTTGGCTAGCAACATAGCCGGAAAGACGGCTGCAAGGTTGGCGACACACACTCCTAAAAACACGGCAAGTTTGGGTTTTATTTTGTACAAGCCTTTTAGTGCATCAATGCTGTCTGGGTGAACGGATTCAATGTTGTTCCTTGTGTACCATTCTTCAACTTTTATTAAAGCCAAGAAAGCACCAAGATTAACAACAACGTACATTGTTAAATAAAAGAGTCCTTGAGAGGTGCTCCAGTCGGGCCCCAAAACAACACTTGTCATCACATAACCGATTTGTGCAACTGACGAGTAGGCAAATAAGCGCTTTAAAGAACCGCCTTCGGCTCTAAATACTTGCCTTGCTCCGACAAAATTTCCAACTATCATGGAGAGAATTGCTAAAAGAGCAAAGAGAGTAGACCAAACCCTAAAAGTGTCTGCACTCGATGAGAAGATTGTCCAACCCATGTGGCAGAAGATAGCAAAAGCCGCGAGCTTGGAAATAGTAGCTAAGAAAGCGGCTGTTGGAAGATTAGATCCGTTGTAAACATCTGGAGCCCACATGTGGAAAGGGGCTAGAGATAATTTGAATGAAATTGCTGCAATGGTCAAGAACATGGCCATAGAAAAAATAATGTAAGGAAACACTCTCATGAACATGGTGGCCGTCTCGCCTAAAAGCATGTTGGGGAAAGCCGAGAAAGAGGTGCTTCCGAAAGTGATTCCGTAATAAAGAGATAGGGAGAATAATAAACAGGCCGAAGCAATGGCTCCGTTTAATAGGTATTTAATGGCTGCCTCCCCGCCAAGGCTGTCTTTTTTTACATAGGCAACAAGTGCTATGGAAGATAAACTTAGGGTTTCTAAGGCAACAAACAATAAAATTAAATCGTTAGCGCTAATTAAAAAAGAAGCTCCTAGAGAAGCTCCTAGAAGTAAAAATTGATACTCGCCTTTGCTGGTTAATTCGGAGCTCTTTAAGTAGAACCAGCTTCCAAAGCTTAAACACAGTAAAGCTAAAAATAATAAACCTTTAAGTAATAAGCTAAACGAGTCGGTTAAATAAGTACCTTTGAAAGAATAGATGCTCTCTGAGCCGGTCATTTTAGAAAAAAGCAAAATGCAAAAGGCAAGGCCTAAAGCCAAAAACGGAGTAGAGAAAGCTGCAGCCCGATGAGAAGTAGTTTTAGCAAGGCTGAAGCCCAAAGAAACAAACATTGCCGCTATTATGCAAAATTCTGGAAAAACAGCAAGTAAATCGTTGTTGTCAACGAGCGTTTTGAGGGAGTTCAGATCAACCATTGTTTCAAGCTTTCTCTAATTAAGTATTAATTTTGTGATTTAATTTTTAATGCGGTGCTGGTAAGATTTTACAGCTAACTTTAAATTCATTCAAACTTAAAGCAATTTCTTTAAAGATGATTCTTTGAGAGGAGTGGCAAATATTCTAAAGTTTAGGAATTTAAAGATCTGTTTTCAAATTTTTTATACTCTCAAATTCCATATGGATTCAAGTAAAGCAAAAGTTTCTATCGTCAAATCAGAATATGCCAATTTGTACAGTGTGCATAATGCCTTGCTTGCAATCGGGGTACAGCCGCAAATCACAGATTCAACCGAAGAAATAATGACTTCAGATT
>JANRMG010000056.1:0-5815 GCA_033761855.1 Candidatus Caenarcanales bacterium | reverse complement strand
GTAATCAAGGCTAATCGTTGATGGAGCGTTGAAGTTTAAAGCTAAAGAATCATATTCATTCATCGATTGATGAATTGCATCGCTAATCTCAATGTTCTTAGCAGAAATATCAATATTTTTATTGGCAATAACATCCGAGGCAATATTCCTAAAAGTCCCATCAGTTGAAGAATCTCCAACCTCAATATTCACGTTTCCATCCAAAGCCGCAATTGTACTTCCTCTTGTTACGTGAGCGGTTTCTTTCTTACGTTCAATCTTCAAACCACTAAAAGAAAGCTTGTCTGAAGCTGTATAAGTACTTGCCACCCAGTTCTGTTCAACCAATTTGTCGGCTTTAATGTTTACGTCTCCACCAGTACTAATAATGTCTGAGCCTTGGTTGAGAATGGTTCCATTCGACCCAGCAGGTGTTTTGGCATCTAAAGTTATGTCCCCGCCAGCGACAATTTGCCCTGCTTCATAAACTGCCTTATGTCCCCAATTCTTTTTACCAAGTAACTTTCCTAAATTCCCCGGATTCCAGGTAACTACTGCTGTTCCCTCTGTGACTGTATTTGTAATTTGTGGTGCTGTGATTGTCAAATCAGTCTCAGCCTTTACCAAGCCTCCTCGGTTATAAAAAGAATCGTCGGCAGTGATATTTATCTTGCCTCCTGATTCAAGGATTCCACCCTCTTGAATCTCTTCATAAGCAATATGCTTAATCGTCGAACCCTTGAATAATCCACGGTTATGTTTAACATTGGCTATCTTGGTGGCTGTTCTTCTTATGTTTTCAATCTTTTGGGCCTTTATATCTAAATCTTCTTCGGCGTAAATCCAGCCTGAGTTGAGCAAACTGCCAATTCCATTGATATTTATATTCTTGGCAATAATCGTTCCAGGAATGAAGTTTGGTGGATTTTCAACGCGAGCATCTTTGGTTCCCCAAAGTCCGTTAATAATGTCTCTGGCTCCGAGGTTAAAGTCATTCTCGGCAATTATTAAACCAGTGTTTGTGAAATTTCCATCCAACCCGAGAAACATATTGTCAGCCCCTACCAAAGCTGGTGGTGAGCTTAAACTATTGTGATACCAGCGTTCTCTATGGTCATTCCCGAATAATCTTTCTCTAATCCAATGTTCACGGATGGTTTGTTGAAGCACAGGCTGATTATTAATGAAGTTTTCAGCGGTTATCTTTAAATCACCAGTTGGAACCGCAGGATTTCCATCTGCATCCAAACCACCCGACGGAACTCCAGCCTGAATCATTCCACCTGAATTGACGACATTTTTGTCGGCATCAATTACTAAATCATTTCCTGATCTCAAAATCGCATTCTTGGATGGAGCAACGTCATTCCAAGTAGTAAAATCGTGGTCTGTACCACCTATGTCTCTCTCTTCGTAGCTTTGAGTAGTGTTGTATCCAGCTCTTTGGTTGATTACCGAGGGGGTATAAAGTGGATCGCTACCATCCAAAGGCTTATCGGCAATGGCTTTTAAAGTTAGGTTGTTTCCGCCTTCAATCAAAGCATTAGAAGCATCATAGTTGTTGCGGTTAACAATGTCTCCGATTTTGGATTCAACTGTTAAGTCGTGCCCGGCTTTTAAGGTTCCTTGGTTTAATAAGCCGTAAGTAATAGTCTCGGAGCGATGGGGAACTAGGCCAGGTACCGTTACGTAGCCAGTTGTATTTTCACTTAGAAATTGGAAAGCTTGATTAAAACTGATCGTTCCACTGAGAGCCAAACCATAATAGTATTGAAAAGCATCTACTTGAACCAACCCTGGCTCCATTTGTTCGGTTGGATAGTTGCCTGGATTATGATCAAGAGTTCGATCGGCCAAACCCAAACTTAAAAGAACTGACTCGGAGAGAAGCATACTTAAATCTTTATTGGATTCAACGCTTCCGAGATTCCTGAAAGTACCGCTTTGAATGGAGATGGAATCAGCAAGAATATTTCCAGAGTTATATGAATTGCCACCAATGGCGGTTGTTTCAACCGTGTTAATCAATTCATCGTCGGTTAAATCATCGGGAGTACCTTTATCATCGAGGACAGCATGAGGATAAAGAAGTTTGTTTTCGTCGGTTGCTTCATAGGTATTAGTAACTGAATCGAAGACTTTAGAAGTTAGCTTGAAAGAGCCTTGATCGTTGATCAAATCGGTTGCAAAGATGGTTCCTGAGTTATTGACCATTGAATCGTAGAGGGACTTTGAGACGAAAGCTTCGAACTCGGTGAACTTGGAATCGATGGTTCCGCTGTTTGAGATAGCGGTATTAAAGCCTGCCGCTTTTTGTTTTAGAGCTTCATTGACCGTTAGTTCCATTCCAACGTTTCCACCGAAAGACAAACTAATCTTGTCACCGACACCGAAGCCAACGGTTCTTGAGGTTATGTCTCCACTGTTTGAAACAGCCCCAGCGAGAAAGGCGGTAAAGTTCTTGGAATCAATTGTTCCGTTGTTGGTAACATATCCAGTAGCCTGTCCGTTCAGGCGGTTGAAGACATAGTTTCCATTTAAGAAATTAGAGTTGCTTATATTTAAAGTAGAAGCAACAAGCCCACCAACATTAATTTCAGAACCAGCACCAAACAAAATACCGTTTGGGTTTATAAGAAAAATGTTTCCATTTGAATTCATGCGGCCGAAGATTTCGGATAAAGAGTTTCCAGTTACCCGGTTAAGAATGGCAGAACCAGCAGAAGGAAGATTGAAATTAACAGTTGCATTGCTTCCAATCGAAAAAGTGTCGTAGTTGACGATTGATTTGGCGGTACTTGAATTCACGTTTAGAGTATTCAACGTGGAAGTATCAAAAGAAACGCTTCCTGCTTGAGTTTGGTAGTTAGTGGGCAGTGTATCGGGTAGCGTAGCAGCAAAACCGCCAAGGGATTGAAAAGAGAATAAAGAAAGAAGTATGAATGCTGTGGCTTTTCTTTTTAAGCCGAGTTTAAGACCTCTTTGGGTCTTGTGGGTGAGTGATGATTTCATGATTTGATGGTGATATTGGTGAAGAAAGAATTTTTAGGTGATGAAAACTAATGGAAATGTTGAGGAAACATTAATTTGTATTTCAATATTACCAAAACTAACCGTTAGTTTACATGCTTTTAAAATGCCCTAGGCTTTGTGATCGATTAACGTGTTTCCCCGAGCCTTTCTGTTAGGGAAGTGTTACAGACGGTATTTACGGCTGTTTGGAAACTCAAAAAGTCCTCTGCTCTACCATTCAGACAATCAAACTTAAAACTGTTATCAGCAAACAATTTCAGAGCACTTCCAATAACTAAAAATGATTATCAAAATTACACAATCTTTAAAACTTTATCTCCTCAGTTCCATCTAATTCCCGCAACTTCCCTGCACAATTACACAAGAATTACACAACAACGATGTTTTACACATTAAAAACAGAACACTAAAATCGGTGAAATCGCCCATCAAAAGGCTAAGAAAAGTGGTGCCAAGAGCCAGAATCGAACTGGCGACACGAGGATTTTCAGTCCTCTGCTCTACCGACTGAGCTATCTTGGCAGAAATAAACAGGCTAATAAGAATAGCAACCAAGAGAGATTTTTACTAGCTAAATTTCTTTTAGTCAATAATCAGCCTTTACATTTTATAATAAAAGTCCTTTGATATCAAATAAAACCAAACCACAGCAAATCTCTTGAAGAAAAAAGAAATAAAATACAAACCAAAAAAAGTTAAGGCCGACCCCGATAAATGGGCAGGAATCGTGCAGGCGATTATAAAAGCACACAAAAATGATTTTTCCATTATTAAAAGGCTTTGGGAGCAATGGGTAAAAAAGAGCAAACGTGAACCAGAAAAAGAAGTTTGCCGAGAGATCATTCAAAGAATGGATCAACGGAAGGTGCCAGTTGAAGAAGCGCAACAAATAGCAATTAATAGTGCTCAACAACTTCAAACACTTCAAAAAGAATTACCAAGAATCTTGATTTACCTTTTGGGCGGCGGAACAATGGTAATTTGCGCCCTTGTATTTTTGTTTTTACGCGCTCCTAAAACACCAGATTTCAAGGTATTTTTCAGCGATATAAATGTAATTTTATGGTTGTTAATTATTGCGGTTAATTTATTTATCTTTATATTTGGATTGCGCAAGCGCAAAATCTTTGCTGACAATTTAATGCTTCACTCTATACTCTCGCAGGCTGGAGCGGCTTACGCCGCAAGTAAAGCTCCGGGCAAGGGTGGAAGCATGTTTGAGGCTTACCATTATTTGGATGTGATTAGAGACAAAAACAAACAAGCCTTTGATAAGAAATTTGGTTGGGGGAAGAAAAAATGAAGAGGACTTAAGTATTGAGAAGATGACTCTTTAAACTGCATGCTTTCTTCCTGAGTTTATTTAGAGCAACTCCCTCAATTTGCCTTACTCTCTCTTTGGTTAAATTCAGTATAGTTGAAATTTGTTCAAGGGTTTGTTTTTGACCACTTTCCAATCCAAATCTAAGATTAATAACTAATTGTTGTTGATCTGTAAGGTTGCTTAATAAATTCTTTAAATCTTCTTCTAATAATTTATGGTTAACTACTTTTTCTGGTGAGGGTAATTCAGAGCTTAATAAATCGCCCAGTGCTGTGTCTTCGCCTATTGGGTTATCTAATGAAGTAGCTTCTTTTGATGCTTGAATAAGTTCTTTGAGATAGTTGATCGGTATTTCAAGGTAAGTGGAAATTTCCTTTAAATTGGGCTCTCTTTGGAGACTTGCTGACAGCTCTCTCCGAGCTCTCTTTATTTTATTAAGTCTATCTATTATGTGAACTGGAAGCCTAATAGTTCTTGCCTTGTCAGAGATTGCTCTTGTAATAGCCTGTTTTATCCACCAATGAGCATAAGTAGAGAACTTACAACCTTTAGAAGGGTCGAATTTTTCCACTGCTCTGGTCAATCCTAAGCTTCCCTCTTGAATTAAATCCAATAATTCCATGCCTCTGTTTGGATATTTTTTGGCGATAGAGACAACCAAACGAAGATTTGCCTCTATCATTTTTTTCTTTGCTCTTTGGCCTGCTTGAATAGCTTTAGTCAATTCGTCTATTGTTTGTGGTTTTGATTCTTCAGCAATAACAGCTGGTTGAGTTTCTGTTTTTTTTGATTTCTTTTTGATATCACCCGAAAACTGATCCTTAACCTCAGAAGAAGTATTCTGAATAGCCTCTAGCCATTGTTGATCTGTCATCTCGTTATCTCCTTTTACGGCAAGGAAAGCCATCATTAACTGAACCTGTTTTCCATATTGAATTTCTTTCTCGGGAGTTAAAAGTGGTATTCGTCCGATTTCTCTGAGGTAAGCTCTGACTGAATCAGTTGTAAATTGGTTCCCTGTTTGTCCTTTAGAAGAGGTCGTGGATTCACCGAAATCTTCGTCGCCTAGTTCTCCTTCCAATCCGCTTGTTGCAAAGTCAGTTTCTACAGCATCAAGTTCAGAAGGAGTAAGCTCTTGTGTATTAACAACCTTTTTAGTCCGCTGTTTCGCATTCATCACCAAGGCATGGTGCCGTCCAAGAGTGTTTTGGTGCTTTAAATAATCCGCTCCGGTTAAAGTGTTTTGGGAAGCTTTAGAAGAACTTGGCGAATGAAAAGATTTTTTGCTTGTTGAACGTAAATTTCCAGCATTTGTCTTTGCTCTTGAAGAGATTGAAATCACTGGCTTATTAATGGAATTTAAAATTTGAACCAAAGACATATATTTTAAAAGAACTATAAAAAGTATATTTATACATATTTGGCTTGTTCTTGTAAAGACGGTCATAAAAAATTAACTTTTTGTGTTCCCAAACCCAG
>JANRMG010000055.1:0-3625 GCA_033761855.1 Candidatus Caenarcanales bacterium | reverse complement strand
GTGTGTATGCTTATTTAATATTAGGTCATTCAATCATCTTTGAATAAACTAACTTATTCATAAAGTTGAAGCGCTATTTCTTTACTATTTCTTTACTATTTCTTTGCTATTTCTTTGCTGTATCTTTTGCATCGCTGCTTTGGTGAAGAAGAGCTTAAGAAAGGACTTTAGAACAAATTTAAGAACCGCTTGCTACTGCTTCAGCCGTCTTTTTAGCCTTAGTCGAATTAATATGGAAAATCCACATTACCGCATGCTTGCGGATTGAATCAATCAATTGGTCAAAGAGACTTAGAGCCTCTGTCTTGTATTCAACGATTGGTTGCTTATTTCCATAACCACGAAGGTGAATGCCCTCTTTGAGTGAATCCAAATTTTGCAAATGCTCGACCCAATGCTGATCAATTGACTGCAAGAAGACTTGTTTTTGTGTCTCATGCATAATTTCAGGAGTCAAATCTCTCTCTTTTTCTTCATAAGCTTCTTGGGCAGCTTCTTCTAGAGATTCGCTCAATTCTGCAAAAGAAATGTCTCCAAGCTTACTGGGCCTGAGAGTTTGATTATTTTGAAGAGGTGGGATTTCGGCAAAGAGGTTTGCAAGCATTAAATCAAGGTAAGAAGGCAAATCATCTTCCGAAATTTCATCCTCGTCAACTCCTTCGGGTCTGATTTTTTCAAACCAAGATTCGGGCGGTTTTTCGGGGTCTAAATAAGTATAGAGAATTGTGCTTACCCTCTCTTTAAGCATCTCAAGGAAGGTTTCTTTGAGATTACAATCTTCAAGTATTCTTTGTCTTTCCTGATAAATCACTCTTCTTTGAGTATCTTGTACGTTATCGTACTCAAGTAATCTCTTACGAATTTCGTAGTTGTGGGCTTCTACTTTTTTCTGTGCGTTTTCGATTCCCTTGTTTACAAGCCTCGCTTCAATGGACATATCCTCTTCAGCTTTTAAGAAATCCATGGCTCCTGTCAATCTATCGCCACCGAAAATCCGCATTAATTGGTCGTCAAGAGCCAAGAAGAACAAAGTGCTTCCCGGGTCACCTTGCCTCGCGGCACGCCCTCTAAGCTGGTTGTCTATTCTTCGTGATTCGTGCCGCTCGGTTCCAATAACATAAAGGCCACCAGTTTCAACCACTTTTTGGGCTTCTTCTTCCAGTGACGGTTTCACCTGCTCAATTGCTTCATTAAGAGCTGCTTCGTATTCAAGAGACAAAGGCTCAAGCTTAAGATGTTTTATTTTCTCTTTGGCCAAAAACTCCGCATTACCACCGAGAAGAATATCTGTACCGCGCCCTGCCATGTTGGTTGCAATTGTAATAGCATTCAAACGGCCGGCCTGAGCAATGATTTGCGCTTCTTTTTCGTGATGCTTTGCATTAAGAACATTGTGCTTAACACCCTTTTTAATCTCCTCAACCACTCCGCAACTGGTTAAAAAGGTCTCAAGAAAAGAAGTTAAATCAGCGTCACCACCGAAGTTTTTGCCATCTTCATCGAGAGCTTCTTGCAAAGATTTTTTTAGTTTTGCCGCATTGTCGGATTGCTCAAGTGCTGTTTCATAAAGTTTTTTGCATGCTGTCAAAGTCACATTTAAAGGCTTACCCGCCAGCTTTTCTAAATCTTTAATAAAATCAACCGGTACTGGATCAATTCCTCTAAGTGCTTTTAGAAGCCTATCCTTGCGCCAGATTAAAAGTTCCACCATGGCTTGAGGCTTGGAAAGCATATCCGAAAGCAGTTCAGATTTATCGATGCTGGTTGTACCTACCAGAACAGGCTTACCAATTTTATGTGCAGCGACAATTTCTTGAACAATAGCGTAAAACTTTTGCTCTTGGTTTTTGTAAACCTTATCGTTGAGATCCATTCTCTGGTTCTTTTTGTTGGGTGGAACCGGGATAACATCGAGTCCATAAATGCTCTTAAATTCTTCCGCTTCGGTTACAGCCGTTCCAGTCATACCGGAGAGTTTAGGATAAAGTTTAAAAAAGTTTTGGAAAGTAATGCTAGCTAAAGTTAAAGTTTCTTCTTGAATAGCTACATTTTCTTTAGCTTCAACCGCCTGGTGAAGACCATCAGACCAGCGTCTTCCGTGCATTAATCTTCCGGTAAATTCATCAACAATGATGACTTCTTTCTTTTTATTTTCTGGATTAACCTGAACAACATAGTCCGAATCACGCTTGAAGAGCTCTTTAGCTTTAAGAGCCTGCAACAAGTTGTGAGCCAAATTGGACTCTACAGACCACAAATCGTCCACCCCAAGCGCTTTTTCGGAGGAGGCAATTCCTTTGTCGGTAAGAATCACATTTTTGGACTTTTCGTCCACATAGTACTCACCAGCCAAATCATCTTTATCTTTGCCTTTGTGCAGTTTAGAAGCCAATTGCCTCATCACAAAATAAATTTCTTGTTTGCTGTTTTCCGGCAAACCACTAATGATTAGCGGGGTCCGCGCTTCATCAACTAAAACGCTGTCCACTTCATCGATAACCGCATAGTTAAAGCCTCTCCGCACTTGGTCATCGAGGGATTCAGCCATATTATCCCTCAAATAATCGAAGCCCAGCTCGTTGTTAGTTGCATAAAGAATATCGCACTGATAAGCCAATTTTTTCTCTAATTGGCTCTGGTTGGGAACTACCAAGCCGCAACTCAAACCCAAAAAGTCATAAAGTCTTCCCATAAACTCAGAGTCACGACGGGCAAGATAATCATTAACCGTGATTACATGAACCCCCCGTCCGGGTAAAGAGTTGAGAACGGCTGGAAGAGTTGCAACCAAGGTTTTTCCTTCCCCGGTTTTCATTTCGGCAATCTTGCCCTGGTGCAGAACAATGCCTCCCAAACACTGAACCGGGAAATGTCTCATATTTAAAATACGAGTGGAAGCTTCGCGGACAATAGCAAAAGTCTCTGGTAAAATCTCATCCAATGCCTTTTGCACTTTTTTATATTCCCAGGCAGCGCTGCCATCAAAGTGAGCACGAATTTCGGCAAGCCTTCCTACAAGGGCGGAATCACTCTTTCCGGTAAAGTTAGAACCCAGATTTTCAATCTGAGTATAAATTGGCTGGATTTTTTTAAGTATGCGCTCTGGGCCCAACCCAAGCATTTTTTCGAGATTTTTAAGCACTTGCTTTATTTAGTCCTAATTGAATATGTGATCTGCTAGGTTTGCTGACAGGTTTAAAAGTCCTGAAAACTAGTTAATCCATATTTTAGCCTTTAAAAACAAAAATGAAAGAATTTATGAGATTTATCTTCTTCTCAACTTTGAAAGTAATCTCAAAAACTCTACGTAGAGCCAAACAAGAGTCACCATCAAACCAAAAGCAGCATACCATTCCATATATTTAGGGAAGCGGCTACTCAAAGACGCATTTTCAATAAAATCAAAGTCAAGAACCAGATTTAAAGCAGCTACAGCGGTAACAAAAACACTAAAACCAATTCCCACCCAACCACTTTCGTGGATTAAAGGGATTCTAATTCCAAAAAAGCTTAAACCAAAACTTACCAAATAAACCAAACCAATACCTGCAGTAGCTGTAAAAATAATAGTGCGGAACTGCTCTGTAACTTTGATTACACCAGTTTTATACAAAAAGAGCAAACA
>JANRMG010000054.1:0-8474 GCA_033761855.1 Candidatus Caenarcanales bacterium | reverse complement strand
GAATTAATTTGTTGAACCAACATTAAAACTTTTTCTTTAGTAATAGAAATAGGACTTCCATCTATTCCCTCTAAAATGTCATGGATTCTAGGTAATCTCCTCTTAGCCTCACCTAGACGAACATTTATTTCATTCGAGGGATTAACAGTATCTTGAAGAACACCACAAAATTCAGGAATTAGATTATTTGTTAATAAATTCGAAAATTCAGTAATTGATCTTATCGACAGCTCAAGAGCTTCAAGAGGTAAAACTGATTGGTTTTTATTCTTTCGTGTTTGAGACTTTTTAAGTTCTTGAAAAAGATTTCCTGTTCTAGAAATTTCTTTAATAAAGTCTTTTAAATCCATTTTTAGGTCTGAGTTTTTCTTTAATAATTTAGCTAAAGCATCTTCCGAATCGAGTTTTGTTTTTAATGCTTCAAGCTCACCATAACCAAAAGAAAGAATATTACTCATACCTAAAACAATTTGCTCTTCAAGCAATTGACGTCTTAACTCGTAAAATTCAATTTCTTTCTGGGATTTATCCGATAAGCTTTCTTCTCTTATTGCTGGCAAAATATTATTAGTGACTAAGTCCCAATCACCTAAGAGATAAGGAAGATCTTCAATACCACTTCTACAGTTCTGATGATTAGGTCTAACCAAACTACCAATTCTATAAGAAACAGAATTATCAAAAAGCTTATTATTAGATAAAGTTACCTTGAGTTCATCATAAGCTTTTCTTAAATTCTCCTCACTATGAACAGGATCTAAAGCTAATAAAGACCCTATGTCATTTAAAATTGAACGTAAAGAATTCATCTCAGTAATAAACCTTGCATTGAATTCAGAATAATTCATTTTCAATTCCGAAAGAATTCTTTGTGCCTTACCTGAGGCTCTGGGTCTTCCAAAAAGATAATCCAAATTCGTTGAAGCAAATGAGAAAGCTTTTTCCAAAACTCTATCAACCAAATTAGGATTATCTTTTTGGACAAATTGAACACTGTCAATTTGTTTTCTCTTAACAATAGGCTCAACAGGAGAAATCATCGAAAAGGGTGCAATTTGATGGGTAATCTGAAACAACTGATTTTTCAGATCTTCTATTTGTTCAGCTTCAGCTTCAGCAAATTGTTTTAAAAGTGGAATAACTTGATCTTGAATTTGTGATCTTAGTTCTAAATTTTCTGCTCTCGCTTTTTCTAATTGAGCTAAATATGTTTGTCTTAATTGAAATCTTTTTTGATGAAGCGCTTTTTTTAATTTTGGAATTTCTATTTTTAAACGTTCTTTTCTTTCAAAGTTGTTTTGATATGTTTTAGGAAAACTTTTATTATTTTCATTTTTCAAATAATTTTGAGCATCATATAATTCTTTTTCCTTTAATTTAACAAGTCTCATATCTCTTTGAAAGTTTTCTAAATCCTTTTCAGAAATAGAACCTTTAAACCATTGAGGGAAAATTTGAGAAATAGCTGCTCTCAAAAAAGATAAATTTCCTTTTGATTCATCAGAAGTTGCAATCGAAGATATGCTTGTTTCATTTACAATAGTTAAAGCTTTAAGAGATGCAATCGTATTTGCAATTGCCTCATCGACATTAAAATTCGTATCTGACGGAAATAAAAAACCCTTGAGTATTTGAGTTGTTTTATCTCTAAGTCCTTGTTCGACTTCTAAAGAAAAAAGTAATAATCTAAATTCTTGAGGTATCGATTGTTCTTGAGCAAGTTTAGCTTTTTGAGCCTCTCTTAATTCTCTTTCATTTCTTGCTTGAGTTAAATAATCGGGTTTATTACAAGAGACAAGTTCTTTTATAACAGGCTCACCTTTGGGTCCTCTAACTAAGATAGTATTCTCATCTGGTTTTAAATCTTGTTGTCCACCTTGAACAAGTCTGAGATGTGTTCCTGGTCTTGTTACTCTTTGAACCATAATTTAATATCTCCCAAGGAGAAATGAATTGTTTGATTTCCTAAAATCTAAATTGAAAGCCTATCAATACTTTTGTCTTAGGACCTGTTAAGTATATGTACACTTTACGTCCAGCTTACTTTTCTTCACAAAATCCTTACAATTTGAGCAAAAACTCTAATCATCAAAATAGCTAATAAATTATAAGTAGCTCAATTAATGAGCGCTTTTCACATCACCAAGAACATCTTCGATTATCTGTTTGAGCTCTGCATCACTTTCCGCTTCGGTCTGCACTCGTTTAATGGAATTCAAAATTGAGGAATTGCCACGACCATCAAAGGATTTACTAATTTCTCCAAGGCTTAGCCCAGCTTTACGAGCAACATACATGCAGATCTGACGAGCATTTTTAATTTCTTTAGAATTACTTCTGCTCATAAACTCGTCGACTGGAATGGCAAGTTTGGCCGAAATTAAATCCTTTATTTTGTACATTATCTTGTTATCACTACCGCCAGAGGCGACCGCTCCATTTTTAGAGCTTCCAGATGAAAGAACAGAAGAACTTCCGACCTCGGAAAGACTGCTCGGGTCAATTTGTAGGAGCCTGTTAACAACATCGGCAGATAAAACTGAGTTCGTAAAGTTTTTATAAGCCTGAAGCTTAAATAAAGCTCCTTCAAGACTTCTAATGTTTTCAGGAAAAGCTTTAGCAATTATATCTGCAACGTTGGGGACAATTTTTAGTTTTAACTCATCAGACTTACGAGAAATAATTGCAAGACGGGTTTCATAAGTTGGCTTTTGGACGTCTGCAATTAATCCGCCCTCAAAACGACTACAGAGCCTCGGTTCCAAACGAGGAATAGCCTTCGGAGGACGGTCACTCGTCAAAATAATTTGGCTGCCATTGTCCTTGAGAGAATTAAAGGTATGAAAAAACTCCTCTTGGGTTGTCTCTTTACCCTCTATGAACTGAATATCATCGACAAGCAGCAAATCCAAAGAACGATAACGCGCTCTGAACTCATTCATTCGGCTCTTACGCATGTGCGAAATTAAATCGTTCAAAAATTGCTCAGTAGAAAGATAAAGAATTTTGGCATCGGGATTTTTACTTAAAATATAGTTGCCGATTGAGTGCATCAAGTGAGTTTTGCCAAGACCAACATCCCCGTAAATGAAAAAGGGATTGTAAGCTTGGTTAGGTTTGTTTTTAGCGATTGCAAGCGCCGCCGCATGACAAAACTGATTGTGACTTCCAACAATAAAGTTATCGAAAACAAATTTTGGATTTAAGTTTGAACTAAACTTATTTGTTAAAGAAAAAGATTGCGGCTTATAAGCCATTTCCGGTGAAGAATTTGCATTAACTAGCGTTTGAGCATTACTCGAATCATCAGGAATTGAAGAAAAGTTTGGAAGATAGTCTTCGGTTTTAAGTTCGCTGTTAACGTTAATTAACAAGTGAACTTCCTGACCAGTAGCTTGTTTTATAGCTCCAGCTATTTGCTTATAATAATTTTGGATTAAAAGATTCTTGCTGAATTCATTTCTTACTTCGATGACAGCCTTGTTCTCATCAATCTCTCGCAAGCTGGCAGGTTTTATCCAAGCTTTAAAACTGGAAGCTGGCACTTCGTCTTTTAAGTGCTTAAGCGCCGTCCTCCAGATTTTATCTACTTCGTTTGCTTGCTGCATATTAAGTTACCTAATCTCAACGGAAGAAGAACCTCCCCCACCTATTGAACTCCCCCTATCAAGGGCGCCGAGAGGCGGGAGCTGCTGCTCATTCCGGTTGGGGGGTGATTTTTCTAAATATCCAAGTTCGTAATAATCTTCGTTCAAGCTCTTTAAATGAGTGGTAACAATATCTTTATTAGATTTAGAAACAAATAGAACTAAGCCAATTCCCATATTAAAAACTCTAAACATCTCCTGCTCATCAACGTTTCCGTGCTTTTGCAAAAAGGTAAAAATAGCGGGTACCTGCCAAGAGTCTTTATTGATGAAAGCTTTTAAGCTTTTTGGAAACACTCGCGGAAGGTTCTCGTAAAGTCCTCCACCGGTTATGTGGGCTATTGCATTTACTTTATCTAAAATTCCATTTACGGCTTTGGTGTAAATCTTGGTTGGAAGCAACACTTCATAGAGTAAAGAGGATTTAAAAATTCCATGATTGGAAGCTAAATCCAAAGAGTTGTTTTCAATAATGCTTCGGACAAGGCTGTAACCGTTGCTGTGCAAACCCGAAGAAGGTAGGGCAAGAAGAATATCACCTTCTGAACAGTTATTTGCTTGGAGGATTTTTTCTTCTTCTACTATTCCAACGCTGAATCCTGCCAATTCATAACCTTTGGGAGGCAACATACCCGGAAGCTCTGCCGTCTCTCCGCCCAGAAGCACTGTATCATTTTCTTGACAAGCTTTAACTATTGACTTTGCAATTGCCAAAGCTTCTTCTTTATCTAGCTTGGCCGTTGCAAGATAGTCTAAAAAAAACAAAGGCTTGGCCCCAGAACACAACAAATCGTTTAGGCACATAGCAACGAGGTCTTGGCCAATATTCTCCAACTTTTTATTTTCGTAAGCTAGTTTTAATTTACTACCAACTCCATCGGTACAGGCCACCAGAACGGGGTTAGACAAACCTTGTGGAAGACGAAAAAGACCAGCAAAGCCACCGAGTCCATTAATTACATTATTATTAAAAGTTTTAGCAGCATGCTTAGAAAGCTCTGAGACAAAAGAATCAGCCTCATCAATATTCACACCCGATTTTAAATATGATTCCATAAAGTTTGCCAGAATTTAAACCAAAATTTGAAAAAATGTATTCATAAAATAATTTTAGAAAATACCTATGATACTTGAAAGAGCGTTGGAAAAAACAACAATTAAAGAAGCATATTCCAAGCTATTCACAAGCACAGTCTTCATGCTAATCTGGCTTATACATTAGATTAGTCAAGAATCTTACTTAGAATTTTGTTTAATAATCTCCTCAACAAAATTGCCGAATTTTTTAATTTTGTTTTATCCAGGTCCAAAAAGGTTCTTATCATTTGGTGTGCTTGCAGTCTTGTGGCTTTATCAGCGATTATTGGAATAGTTGTTTTTAATAATAATCAAAACAATATTGTTGGTGTTCAAATTGTTACAAGCCGCGGAACAGTGATTATTGGCCGCAATAAATATAGTAAACAACTAAATATCTGGATTAGTCGACGCCTCGGCTGGTTTGATAAACAGGGCAAACCCAACTTCTTTTACGTAAAACACAAAAAAGATAAAGTGGCTCAACAAGGTTGGGAAATAGTTTGGGAGTGGGATGAGCTTTATTTGGATGGACAAAGTAAACCACTCATTAAATTTGCACCAACCCAAGAAGAGAAAGATCAATCGATAGAGACCTTGAGTTCCCTCTGTACGGGCAAAGAGAACAACTCATTATCTTGCCAGTGGAATGTAACTAATAAAATTAATATAGAGGCAATTACTAAAAAATATATTTGCATCTCAGACCTTGCCAGTGAATTTTACGGTGGAGCCCATCCGATCGCATTGAGGCGCTTTGGTACTTATGATGTAAAAACCAAAAAGTTTGTTCGCTTCGATGAATTGATTAGCAATGTTGAATTGAAAAATAAAATTTGGCAACAACTTTACCAAAACATAAGTGATATCCTTCAAAATTCTTTTTCTAACGACCCCTTTGGCCCGGAGAATGCCTCGGGTGGAGTTGATTCACTAACCGGACCGGCTGATGAAGCTTTAAACAAAGCTCTGCAACCACCACAAGAGAGACTAACAACTCTATTAAATTCGCAAGGTTATTCTTTTAGTCCCAACGTTTTTTGTCCTGCTGTTCGTCCAGATGGTCCTTTTTTACTATTTGGTTTCCCTCACGCTGAGCAAGTTAACCGCGGTCTTAATTTTCGCGCCGAAGTACTGCTAAACCAAGATAGGCTTCCAAAGAAAGTTTTGGAATTGTTTAATGATTATAAATTTACAAAACCAGAAGACGATGGGAGCGTAACCCTCTTAACACCCGATAAACAGTGGCGGTTAACACAGTCTTTTAATGAAGTAAAAGTTGTTAATAAAGAAAAAAAAGTTAATCTTGTTATCCCAGAACCTGTTGAATCCACCGAAGACTTATTGGGCGTTTTTTGGATTTACAATTCTCCAAGTATTTCGTCACTTGAGCGTTATAAATTTAGAAAATTGAAAACGGTGAGAAACGTTTCTAAGATTGAAATAGCCAATTATTTGAAGTAATCACAAATGTTTAACCCACGCTCTTGCAGGGGTTCGGCATGCCGAACCCGGTTTCTAAAGAAATTTGAGTAAAGGCAGGCACAGCATACTCCGCCTTTACAAGAGACCTATTTGTAGAAGCATGTTTATGTCTGACTGACAATGTAAATCATCGAAACCCGCAAAAGTCCCAGGGTAAACGCATTAAAAATACTGAATGGAGAGGAGCAGAAGGAGACAAGATATTATTTAAGCAGTCTAGAAGCTGATGGGGAGACGTTTCAAAACACATCAGAGGGCATTTTAAATCACTCCTTAAGACCTTAAAGGCTGGAGGGTAAAAATAAGGGTTCTCGGAAATTAAGTAGCTTTTCAACGGTCTCTTTGAGATTTGACTTTTTAATTAGCTCAGCATCTTTGGTAGCTTACTTTGTAAAATACAGATGATACATTTTTACCAGTTTAATTCTTTTGAACACTCATCCCGAGATGTATTGAAGCCTTCAATAATAGATTGTTTGATGTGTGGATTTTCGGAAAGATAGTCTGTATATGTTGTTTCGTTTACTTTACTTTTAAGGAACATAATAAAATCCAAAACCTCGCTTTGGTATTGAAGTGGGAGGGAATTTATCTCTGATGCAATTTTTTCTGAAAACATGGTTTCTCTTGCTGGTGGAATACCTTGAAAGCCTGAAGAAATTTAAGACACATTTATTAATTTTAATTATACGCATTGAAATTACCCACCGCACTTTTCCAATTAATAAATAATTATTTACAAATATTTTGACTGAAAAGGTTTTTCGTTTTATGATTTTTTCAAGTTTATTTCCCTATATGCCAAAAATCAAAATTATGGTATTTCCATTATTTGCAGGTGTTATTTTTTCAGGGCATTTTTTCACCCCTCCACCAGTAGTGAGACCAACCAACCACCCACCCACATTGGCTAGACAGGTCGAACGTGTACCACATGCTTATACTCTAAGAGTACAAGGTTCTCCAGACCGACAGGTTCGTGTTGGTCGATCCCTTCAGGCATGCAACGAAGGCAGAGCAAGACATTTACTAACAGCTGCAATTGAGCTAAATGTACCGTCCATTAATCTTTATGAACAAGCAACTCAAGAGTTAAGGACATATAGATTAAATGACGGGTTCGTCACTTCTTTCAAAAGGGGGAATTTCACTAATGGCATTCCCCCTGAAACAGTAGTAGGTTCTCTGCAGGGCAAAGGTGACATAAAATTTGAACAGTTTATTTCAGACCTTTTTTCCCGAGAAGGACAAATTACTGTTACTGCTAATGGTAATCAATCAACAACATCTTACAATAAATGTCACAGAGCAAGAAGTTCAGTCTAACCTAAACACTTACTCAAAATGGGGATGTCTTTATCACCTCGTCCAGAGAGGTTAATCATAACTATTTCTCCTTCTTGGGTTTTCGGCGTTAACTCAAACAAATAGCCCACTGCATGGGAGGACTCAAGGGCAGCCAAATACCTTCCGTGCGGGCGTGTAGCTTAACCCTCCCAGTGCGGTGTTATCGTCATTAGACCTCTTGCAGAAAAACCTTTAATTACTAAGAGAAGAACCTCACCCCTGGCCCCTAGGTCTTTAGAATCTGCGCGAGAGAATAAATCCCTTTTCTTATTCACTTTTCACTAGAAACCGAACGGTATCTTAGGCCTCTCTTATTTCCTTAAGATGAGCTTATATTAACTAGGTTTGACCATCCAGCCTTAATTATCTCTCTCCAGTCCAATTCGAACTACTCACGAGTGTCTCTTAACTTTTTGTCCGCTTTTTCGGGGCAAGGTCATCGTTACTTTTAATGCGTTTGCCCTGGCAAAACTCCCTATAATCTTTAATTATCTGAAATAATTGGAATTCGCTAATCGCCAAATTTAAATGAATAAAGATAGACTTTACGCCACCATCCTGCTTTCCGTCGCTATTGTCGGAATAATCTTAAGTTTTTTTTCAATAGGCAAAAATAAATCCGATTCCAGTTCCGGAGCGGGCGGAGCAATGGTTAAGTCTTTATCAACTACTGGCGATAAAATTTTATCCCTCGAGCTGAGCGGTGTCCTCATGGATGGACAAATGCAAAGTATTTTGGGAGAGGAAACTTCTCAGTCCATCAAAGTTAGAGATCAATTAGTTAAAGCTGAAAAAGACAACACTATTAAAGGTGTAATTATAAGAATCAATAGTCCAGGTGGGGCAGTTGGCATAAGCCAAGAAATCTACGAAGCAGTGAAAAAAGTCCGCGAAAAGAAACCCGTTGTAGCTAGTATG
>JANRMG010000053.1:0-4359 GCA_033761855.1 Candidatus Caenarcanales bacterium | reverse complement strand
GAGCAGATTCTTGAATTGGCTGATGAATACTACAGAAACAATCTTCAAGCAGCACCTTTTATTCCTGGGACATCATATATTCCAGCTTCTGGCAAAGTTTTAGATTCAGCAGATCTTAAAAATTTACTTGAAGCTTCTCTGGACATGTGGCTCACAGCGGGACGCTTTGCTAACACTTTTGAGAAAGACTTGGCTAAAAAATTTGGTTTTACTAAAAGTCTTTTAACAGTTTCAGGTTCAGCGGCTAACTTGCTTGCTTTTGCAACTCTAACTTCTCCTCAGCTCGGAGAGAAATCAATTAAACCAGGAGATGAAGTTATCACGGTGGCAGCTGGCTTTCCAACAACTGTTGCACCTATTATCCAATATGGTTGTATTCCAATCTTTTTAGATATTGATTTGGAAACCCATAATCTTGATGTAACTCTGCTGGAGAGTGCTGTCACGCCTAGAACCAAAGCAATTATGCTGGCTCACAGCCTAGGCAATCCTTTTAACTTAGAGGAAGTCTTAAGGATAGCTAAAAAATATAATTTATATTTGATTGAAGACACCTGTGATGCTTTTGGAGCAACATACAACCAACAAATGGTTGGCACTTTTGGGGATCTGGCAACTTTAAGTTTCTATCCAGCCCATCACATAACAATGGGAGAAGGTGGCGCAATTCTCAGCCGTGATAACAGGCTTTTAAAGATAACAGAATCATTCAGGGACTGGGGACGTGACTGCTGGTGCCCTCCAGGTAAAGACGATACCTGCGGTAAACGCTTTGAATGGCAGCTTGGAGAGTTGCCTTTTGGATACGATCACAAATACACTTATTCACATATTGGCTACAATCTCAAAGTTTCAGACATGCAAGCAGCAATTGGTTGTAGTCAACTTAAAAAAATTGACAACTTCATTGAGGCTCGCCGTAATAACTTTGATTTTCTGAAAGAAAGCTTTATCCGCGAAGGACTTGAAGAATTTTTTATTCTTCCCAAGGCTACACCAAATAGTGAACCAAGTTGGTTTGGTTTCCTACTAACTATACGAAACCCCCAAAGACTAAGTCGCAATGCGGCAACACAATTTTTAGAAGCAAACAAAATTGGAACTAGACTATTGTTTGCCGGTAATTTAATAAAGCAGCCTGCCTTTGCTAATGTCAATTATCGTGTTGTCGGCGAGTTGGTGAATACCGACAAAATAATGAATAATAGTTTTTGGGTTGGCGTTTGGCCAGGACTTGATGAGCCTCGCTTGAATTATATGATTGAAACCTTTAAAAAACTGAGTCAGGAGCTTGCCAAATGAAAACTGTTATTTTGGCTGGTGGTCTTGGTACCAGAATTAGTGAAGAGACTGATTTGAAACCAAAACCAATGGTTGAAATTGGCGGATTGCCTATCCTATGGCACATCATGAAGATTTATTCTAGTTATGGTTTTAACGATTTTGTGATTTGTTTAGGTTACAAAGGTTACGTAATTAAAGAATATTTTGCAAATTATTTTCTTCATATGACTGATTTGATGATTGATATCGAGCGTAATAAAGTTGAGGCCCTTTCTAATAAAGCTGAGCCTTGGAAGATTACCCTAATTGATACTGGACTAAACACCTTGACAGGCGGACGTATCAAGCGCATTCAAAAATACGTAAATAATGAAACTTTCTTTTTGACTTATGGTGATGGTCTCTCAGATGTCAACATTAATGAGTTGTTGTCTTTTCATAAATCTCACGGTTGTGCACTCACTGTAACAGCTGTTCAACCACCAGGTCGCTTTGGAATTATGAATGTAAGTGACAACTTGCGAGTTAAAAATTTTCAGGAAAAACTTAAAGGAGATGGGACTTGGTGCAATGGAGGCTTTTTTGTTTGTGAACCAAAAATCTTCGACGAAATCCATGATGATGAAACGATTTGGGAGCGCCAACCACTTGAATCTTTGGCTGGTAAAAATGAACTCTTGGCCTTTAAACACAATGGTTTTTGGCAACCAATGGACACTTTGAGGGATAAAATTTATCTTGAAAATTTATGGAAAAGTGGAAAAGCACCCTGGAAAGTGTGGAATGAGTAAGAATGAATATTAATAAAACTTTCTGGCAAGGTAAAAAAGTCTTTATTACTGGTTGTACAGGGTTCAAGGGAAGCTGGCTTTCGTTGATACTTTTAAATTTGGGAGCAAATCTTAAAGGTTATTCTCTGGCCCCACCAACTCAACCAAGTCTCTTTGTTGTTAGCGATTTACAGACAGAAGTCTTTTCCATCGAAGCGGATATTCGTGATTCGGAGTGGCTAGAGAGGGAAATAATTGCTTTTCAGCCAGAAATTGTTTTGCATTTGGCGGCTCAACCACTGGTTTTACGCTCTTATGAAAATCCTCTTGAAACCTATGAAACCAATGTAATTGGTACAGTGAACTTGTTTGAAGCCTGCCGAAAAGCTAAAAGTGTGAGAGTCATACTGAACGTTACAAGCGACAAGTGCTATGAGAATAAAGAATGGGTTTGGGGTTATCGCGAGAATGACGAACTTGGTGGTTTTGATCCTTACAGTTCGAGCAAGGCTTGTGCAGAGCTTGTAACTAGGGCCTATTTAAAATCTTTCTTTAACCCACAAATTTACAACAAACACCAAGTTTCTCTTGCTTCAGTCAGAGCTGGTAATGTAATTGGGGGCGGGGATTGGGCCAATAATCGTTTAATTCCTGACGCAGTGAGAGCTTTTTCTAAGAGCGAAAGACTTATTATCAGACGTCCTCATTCAACTAGGCCATGGCAACACGTTCTTGAGCCTCTGAGAGGTTATCTGATGCTCTGCGAGATGATGTACAAAAATGGAAAAGATTTTAGCGGGGCTTATAATTTTGGACCTTTTGAGAGTAGCGTTTGTACAGTGAAAGAAGCAATCAGTAAATTCTGTGATTTATGGGGTGATAATTGCAGCTTTGAGATGATCGAAGATAGTAGTTTATTCCACGAAGCGGGCCTCCTGAAGCTTGATATTAGCAAAGTAAAAAATAAACTCAGTTGGAAGCCAAGCATGAACCTCAAAGAATCACTGAAAGAGACTGCCGCTTGGTATAAATGTTTTTATCAAAATCCCAGTCAAATCAAAGAACTCACACTTAAGCAAATTAACGGATATTTGTGAGTTGTATATTAAAGTGCTGGTCTGTATTTTCTTTTTCATCAAAATTAATTCGTTCTGCTTCTATGACGAGTGGACCTTTGCGAACCTGAGAGTGAATTGAGGCAACATACTCGCCAATGAGTGACGTGAAAAAAAGCTGCACCCCGCTAAAGAAGAAAAGCGCAACCATAATCGTTGGAATCCCTCTGTCAACAAGGCTCCTATCAAAAATAAACAAGATAAGTGCAATAAAAGCGTAAAGTATGCTCAAAAAAGAAAGAATAAATCCAAGTATTAAGCCAAAACGAATTGGAAAGTTGGTCATTGAAACCATCCCATTCAGCCCTTCGTGAAGCATTACCGACAATCCGGCCTTCGACTGTCCCTTTTCTCTTTTTTGCCAAGTATAGGGCACTCCAATCGATTTAAAACCGCACATGGCAATCATGCCCCTGAGGTAGGGTTTGTAATCATCAAACTGCTTTAATGCTTCTACAACTTGACGGTCTATAAGCTGAAACTCGCCAGCATCAACTGGTACGTTTGTATTTGAATATTTCTTGATGAATCTATAAAAAACTTTTCTTAAAGTCTTTTTGAACCAACTCTCTTGGCGGTTAGTTCTTTGTCCATAAACAACTTTGTATCCCTCTTCCCAGAGCTTTACAAACTGAATGAGGACTTCTGGAGGATCTTGCATATCAGCGGGGAGAAAAGGAACAACAATGTCTCCTTTTGTATTGATCATTCCGTTGAACATTGACCTGAAAGCGCCAAAGTTATTTGAATTAACAATTACTTTTACGCGTTTATCCTTCTTGGCAATTTCCTTCAGCACATCAACCGTTCTATCGGTAGAACAATTGTCGCAAAAAATATATTCAAGTTCGTAATTCTTGAGTTCACTCTCAAAAAGCTTTTCAACAGCCTGATAGCATTTCAAAACGTTCTCTTCTTCGTTATAGCAGGGAGTAACTATGCTAAAAAGTTTTCTTTTCATGGTTTATTTTAAATACTGTTTGTTCTGTCAAGTGTCATGGTTACAAAGTAACGTTCTACTTCCCGGTAGGGATCCATGAGAACGGGAATCCACTCGGTAACATTATTTACCTGATCTTTTATTTTTCTCATTGGAGTTCTTTGTATCTCTCTGAAGCCAAGTTGAGTATAAAGTTTAAGCGCTCGTTCATTATCAGAGAATACTCTCAAATACAGAGTGTTTAATTCTA
>JANRMG010000052.1:0-2270 GCA_033761855.1 Candidatus Caenarcanales bacterium | reverse complement strand
TTCCTGTAACTTCATAAAAGTATCCGCAAAGCTTAACAAGCCCCCAGAGAATCAATCCAGAGAGGGCAACAACTCCTAATTGTGCAAACCGTCTTTGCCAAAGTAAATTTTTAAGCACTTGATCTTGCCTAGAATGGCTTTCAATCTGCTTATTGATTTTGTTATCTTTAGTATCTTTTTTCTTGGCTTCGCTCATATATAATTTTCATCAAATTACTAGCTACATTCCCTAAACAATGCTCCGAATAAAGCTCTGAATCCGGCCTATTTTGTAAAGCTTATTTTGCAATTCTAAAATTGTTCTTAAGCATGAATTTAGCATAAAAGCTTGGTTAACAAATTTTTTTATGTTCTGCGTAAAAGCGGGATAAAGCTTTGAATTGACAAATTAATTAATGATTATTGATAAAATCAAAATCGGTTTTATTTCAGTTTTAACGCTTCCCAAGATTTAATTTTGCAAAATTTAAACCCAAAACCAACATCAAAAATCATTGAAGAATATTCTCCTATTCCTCAAATTCAGCTTGGTACCGAAATCGGTAACGTTAGCATTACTCTCTCTGAAACACAGTTAGAAGCTCCTCAAGAAAAAAACTGGCTTGATAGTGGTCCTGAAATGCTGGTTGAAATGGCCAAGAGTGGCGAAATAGACCCCTGGGACGTTGATTTAGTTTTTGTTATTGATAAGTTTCTTAGCCAGCTTCAAGGCAAAGAAGACAAGCAAGAGTTACAAGAAGCAGCCAGAATAATTTTCTTTGTTTCTGTGCTTTTGAGAATAAAGTCGCAGTTTATATACGTAAAACCAATCCAACCGCAAGATGAATTAACCGATGAATACGGTGACTTAATTGACTTTGACGCCGTTGATTTTGAAGAGATAGATCCTAACGCTCAATTCAATGAAATTTTAAATCCTAAAGCTTTGGACAGAGTATTGTCTCGAAACCCAAGAGGGATGAAAGAACCCAGAAGAAGAAAAATCACTCTCGATGATTTAATTGACCTGTTCAAGGAAGTCGAGTCTAAAACTTCCAAGAAAAAAATCAAAAAGAAAGTTTCTCTAGAAGACTTTGAAGAAGACGGAATAGTCCTTCGCGAAGATGAAGAGACGGATATTTATGATTTGGCTCACGACGAGAACCTTGAACAAAAAATTGAGATGTTAAGCGTTTATATTTTGCAAAAGCTTGAACTGGAAAAGGAAACCACTCTTTCGGACTTGAAGGACTTGGTCGGTGACCAAATTGATACTTTTCTCTCGGCGCTCTTTTTAACCCATTCTGGCAAAACCGAAATTAGACAAAAAGCTTTTTATGAAGAAATTTGGCTTATGCGCTTAGTTTAAAAATGATGGAAAAATAGAGTTGTTCTAAATTAAAGGTTACAATAATGGTTACCAGCAAAGCTGAAACAAACGACTAACTTTCAAATCTTTATGGCTCTCAAACAAGAAGTTGAAGTGATTCTTTTCTGGAATAATAAGCCGCTCTCGCTTAGCGCAATAGCAGATAAACTGCTTTCGAATCCAGCTGAAGTGAAAAAAGCATTAATGGATTTAGTCCGTGAGTATGAGCTTAGAGAGGGTGGACTCCAAATTAACTTTAGGAATAATGGCTATGTAATGGAACCTAAAGAGGAATATTTGGCCTTAGCGCAAAAGGTTGTTCCAATTGATTTAAAAATAGGTGAGCTGCGTACTTTAGCTACAATTGCGCTTAAAGAACCCGTTAAACAAACCGATATTATTGACATTCGCGGTTCTGGAGCCTATGACCATATTCGAGAGCTGAGCGAGGCTAATTGGATAACTAAAGAACAGAGCGGACAAACTTACCTTTTAAGGACCACTCCTGAATTTAAGAAGCACTTTAGGCTTTCTGAACAGGGTGATGAATTAAAAGAAAAGCTCCAAAAAATTCTTAATGAAATTGCCCTAATGAAAAAGCATGATGATGAAACCAGTCTCGATGATATTTTAAGTTCGTCTAACCCCGTTTCTTCTGGTTTGGATTCGGACGAGGAAAACCCTAAATTAGAGCTTGAATTTGAGAAGGTTTAACATTGAAAGACGGTAAATACTGTTTTTTCGGGGAATGAATTCCACAAAGAGTAAACTCATGAGAAATTACTAACTAATGGTGCGTGTTTGACATATTGCAAAAAAGGAAGGTCTCTCCCAAAACTAAGATTGCTTAGATCGAGGATTAGGAGAGATGAAGGAAGATCATATAATCTTAGAGATATATTTTGCAATCGATGAAAAGCTA
>JANRMG010000051.1:0-9104 GCA_033761855.1 Candidatus Caenarcanales bacterium | reverse complement strand
AGCATCTTTCCGAGCGTTCCAAGAAGTATTTTGAAGCAACCTTGGCTTATGTTTCTGCTGCCTTCAATCTTGTGCTTAGACTCTTTGGCTCTTTTGCTAATCTTTCTCTCTAGTTTAATCCGCACCATTAGTTAATAAATTAAATAATGTCTCAAAAACAGATAGCTTTATCACCCTTAATAAGCCGGATAAAATAAGTAATCCTGTTTCTTCTGTTGATAACTTTAAATTTCAATTTAATAAATTTATTCAATCTGCATTAAAGTTTTTTTCCTTTTTGGGATTTTCTCCTAAATTAGAATTGACTCTTTCAAATCTAGGTAATATAGAGATTAATACTGAGAAACTTAACAAAGTAACTAGTACGTATAATTATTACCTTGAGCTTTCAGAGGAACTTGTCTCAAAATCTAATTTAACAAAAGAAGATGAAACACTGTTAACACAAGCTGGTGATAATTCAATTGATGCTTTAGAAGAATTTTTAAAAGATATTCGCGATAAAGTTGAAGAGCTCTCAAAAATAAAAGACTTAAGTAAAGAGAAAACTAGAAACATTTGGCTAAAAGAAGTCCTTCCGCAAATTAGCAGACTTTTACCGGATACACAAAGCCAAATGGTATTAGATAGTTCTAACGAAAAACTGACAGAAGATATAGATTAGTTCATGCTCTTTCAAACCTTTCGCCAAAGAAACCATATTCTTTCACAATAACTGATCCAAAAACTCGCCGCTTTTCTCTTTGCAAACGGCTTTTGTAAAATCAGCATAAAAATCTTTATAACTTTTTGGCATGTTGTAAGTTAGTATTCCCTCGTTTGCTAGTTCCACGGCCTGAATAAAAGCGGGGTCATTGTCACCGGCGGCATTCTTGCAGGCCTCTTCGGGAAAACGTGCATATTCCAAAAGAAACTGATGAACAGCCGAAAGAAGACTGCTTCGGTGTTTACCATGAAAACAACTTAAATAAATTCTTGATTCAGGAGTAGCTTGAGAAAGAGCTGTTAAAGCGTGCAAAAAAGAAATCATACTTTCGCCACGCGGATAAAAAGAAGGATTCATGGGAACAAAGACATAATTAAAACCGATGGTTTTGCCTTGCACCTTTGTATGAGCGATGAAATCAAGATTTACAATTGATTGAACATTTAGGACTTTTAAAAATGGCTTATTCTCATCTTTAAAATAATTTTTGTTTCCCCGCACTACACAACGGTTAAGAGGAACCAGAGACATATCCTTCATTTCACCGTACCAACGTTCATAATCGCCTTTTTTTTGAACTTCCAAAAGATGTGGCAAGCTATCCAAAAAACGCAAATCTCTTTCTTTTGATATTAGTTCTTCTTTGGTAAAATATATGTTTGGAAGGCACTTATCAGCGTTTTTTATTATTTTTAAAACCGTTGGATGCTGATATGCCTCTACCGGAGTAACCATAAGTAATACAAAAGCAAGAAAAAGAAGCTTTTTTAGAAACAAGAAGTTTAATTTTATTATTCTCATAGGCTCTAAATGCAGCCATTAATCCAGTAATGGTAATAATATTCTTTAATCGAATAAATTACAACTTAAGTTTAATTTTAAAAGATTTATAACAACGTTAATTTCGTCTTTCCTTTTGTTGGAGGGCTGTGATAGGGACTAATCAACCACAGGCAAATATAAACCCTTAAATTTTCGGGTCCACCAAATCTTTTCCATTTCTTTTTCTAATTTTGAGGAAAAATTATATTCATAAATCGAAGCTCTAATATATTTGGGAGGCTGCTCTGAAAAAGGGTTGACATCAAAAAGCTTTTCGACATTTTTATCTCCAGCCAAAAGTCGCTTCATTAAAGAATTAATCCACAAGCTTGAACTTGAATTCAAAGAAGGTTTTTCAAGAGCGGCAAACCAAAGCTGCCAATCCAATCTAGGTTGATTAGGAGCAATAAATGGCGGCTTTTTCGACAAAGTGCCTGGCTTCGCCGGTAAATCGTATGTCCTCCAGTGGATTCCATCTCTGCTTCCTTCAATCATGATTTCGGGTCGCGTTTTGGTCATTACCGCAAATAAACCATAAGATGAATTAACTCCCCAATTGCTTCCCAGTAATATTGTGTTTTTTATAAAGGATGGAAAAGGCACTGCAAGCTTAAAAACATTAAGCCCCGAAAAACCGATTGAAAATACAAACACTGAAATTATGATTTGACGAGATAGCTTGAATTGAAAATTATTAGTAAACTCACCGCAAGCTTTTAAAAAAGGTAGATTAGAGAAAAAATAAGTAATTCTTTGATTTAACCCTATAACGGATTCTTCTTCACAGAGAGTAAAGCAAAGAAAAATTCTAAGCAAATTAAAAAATGTAAAATTCCCCGTTAGCATTATTAAAAGCTGAAGAAACAAAAATACGACAAATGCAAATACCCGAAAATAACGATTAAGAAAAATAAAGAAGGGCAACAAAAGCTCGATGAAAAGAACAAAAAAGGTTGAAAATTTATGAAATTGAAGAGGTAGTTTATGTGCATACCAAGCAACCCAAGTCGGAAGCGGTTGCGTCTCGTAATGAAAACTCAAAGCGGAAAAGTCTCGCCAAGAAGAATCAGAGCTTAAAAGTTTTACAAGACCAGAACTAAAAATAAGCTTAAACACAAGCACTCTATAAGCCAGAAGCGCTAAATTGGACAAGCCAGCATTAGACCTAAAGAGTGTTAAATAAGCAAAGATTGAAAGGAAACCACTCTCCAGAAGAAGCATATCCCATTGGTAGCTAAAGAAAATCTGCCCTACATTCACCACCGAAAGATACAAAAACCAAAGTAAAAGCAAAGACAAAAACTCAAACAACCCAAAGAAAAGCAAAACCGAAAAAAGTATTCCTAAAATACAAACTAAAATCAATACAAAATTGCTTGAATTAAGCCAAAAGAGAGTTGGATTCAAAAGCAAAGAGAAAAAGCTAAATTGTTGAAGCAAATCTCTAAAATAATCATTGGCGGGTAAAATCCCATTCTTACCAATTAACCCACAAAGCTGAGGCAGAGCCGAAGTAAAGGCAATAAAGTAAATGATCGAAAGCAGTTTAATAAAAAGTCTAATCAAATTCATCTTAAAAACTCATTAACAACTTTCCAGTTCACACTTTTCATCAGGGAATTCAATTTCGATTGTTGAATGATGAACATTAAAAGGAAGCACCAATTCACGGATTTGAGATTTTAAATCAATGATCTCGCTGTTCGAAGTGTTTTTGTCAACCACAATGTGAAAGCTCAAGACATTAAAACTGCCATCCAGAGACCACAAATGGAAATCATGAACCGAAAGAATAGGTAATTTGGAAAGCAAAGTTTTTTCTAGCTCTTGAATATTTATTCCGTCTGGGACAGCTTGTAAAAAGACTTTTACAACACTACTTAAATTACGAAAAACATTTACAAAAATAAAAATGGTTATCATCACCGACAGAACCGGATCGAGAATATACCAATGAAAAAAATAAATTAAAATACTTACAAAGAGTACAGCCACCCAACCGAGAAGATCCTCCAAAAGGTGCAAAGAAACAACTTTTTCGTTTAGGGAATCCCCTTTGTGCAAGCGAAAATAAGAAAATCCATTTACCGCAATTCCCAAAAAAGCCAAACCTAGCATGCCGGGAGCATTTACTTCTTCGGGAGTAAACAAACGTGGAACAGTTTTAAACAAAATAAAGACAGAACCACAAATCAAAACAATGGCCGAAATTAAAGCTCCCAAAAGAGAAAATCTTCGGTAACCGTAAGAAAAACTTGTGTCTCGTTTTTTAAGACTAACTTTTTGTAAATACCAAGACAGACCAAGAACCAAAGAGTCAGAAAAATCATGTAAAGCGTCAGCAAGGATAGAGACACTATTAGTAAAAAAACCGCCAATAAGCTCAATAAAAGCAAAAGTTAAGTTTAATCCAAAAGCTAAACCAATATTATTTACAGAAGAATGGTGGTGATGACCATGATTGTGTCCCGAATTGTGTTCTGAATGATGATCCAGATAATGAGGGTGCTCGCAGTTTGATGACATTTCTAAATCTTATATCAATGTTTATCAAAAATATTGTAAAAGTATTGAAATTGCTCATTTTTTGGCTAAAAGCCCAATTTAAAGCATTGTAAATAAGTGTAAATATTTCACCAAATGTTTAAATTTAAGTTAACGGACAAAAAAACCCTCCGACTTTTAAGGGTCAGAGGGTGGTCACCTAATCAACATCAAATCAAAAAACACATTTTTATTGTGTCACACGCATGAATGAAAGCTTGTCTCTCGTTTTCTTGCTTCATCCATCTATCTATATATTACCACTTTCTAATCTTTCATCACAGTAAAAGTCCTAATAATTTTTTTCCTTGCGTGGCTTGTAAAAAGGCACAACGGCAATTCGCAAAAACTAGCCAAAAGAACGATTAATTTGGAACTTTGTAAGGAATAATTGGTTCCTTAGTAAATATAGACAAAATTTTTACTCTAAGTATTTTTAGTAAATCAAAAACAAAAATGAACTCATCCGCTTTAAATAAACTTTTAATTTCTTGTTCTCTCTGTCTTTGTTTAGCCAATTTGTCTTTGGCTGAAAATACAGATTTTAGAGGGATTCAATGGGGAGCGACGAAAGAACAAGTTAAAAAAGTTGAAAAAAATAAATTAATTCAAGAAGACAAAAATGGTCTTTTGTTTGAAGAACAGCTTTTAAATCGACGCTTTAATGCAGCTTATTTCTTTAAAGACAATAAGTTATACCGTGGTGTTTACTCTCTCGAAGAGAGCTTCGATCCAAAGGGTGGTTATTTAAGTAATCCTAAAAATTACCTGCTTCTTTACAATCGTATTTTTAATAATATAGAAAATAAATTTGGCAAACCCAACCAAGAGTTTACCCTCCCAACAGAGGATGAAATTACAGCCAATGAGCTTCTCACGGAAATAGCCAATGGAAATGAAAAAGCTTTGGCAAAATGGAATAATTCCAAAGGAGTAACTGTGACTGCCGCAATTACAGGAAGCAAAGGGAAAATTAAAGTTCTTGAAGTTTATGAATATTTACCTAAAGAAACTAAGAAAACTCTGAACAAATAGTTTTTTGTGATTTTCTTGGTCGTTACGCTAGATGGCTGCTTTGGTATATAATTTAGCCTATTAAGTTAAATCTATCTTCTACCTTCTAATGGGCGATTCGACAAAAAACACAAAGCAAGATAATACAAAAAACGAAACTTCTAAACAAGAAACTTTTAAACTCAGAGACGAAAGAATAAAAAAGAGAGATTCTTTAAGAGACCTTTTTAAAATTAATCCCTATCTTCTTCACAATGAGAAAAGCGCTAATCCCGGTGCTGATGAACAAAGCCAATCCGCTAAAGATTGGAAGAATTTTAAAGACCAAAGAAAATTAGCTTCAAGAATTAAAGATGATTATGAAAACTTGGCTTCTGGTGAGCAAAGTGAAAAACTTGAGTGGGCCGTAGGCAGAATTCACAGCGAAAGAAATAGCGGAATGTTTCTTGACTTATACGATGAATCAGGAAAAATGCAGGTTGTTGTTGAAAGACCCGATTTAGAAAATCCAGACACCTACGAGGTTGGAGAAGGCGAAGATAAGAGACATTTCCTGGATTTGTTGGACAAAGGTGATTTTGTGGCCTGCCAAGGTTATCCTTACAGAACCCCACGAGGAGAGCTAAGTCTCAAGGCGAAAAAATTGTGGATTTTGTCGAAGGCGATTCAACCGCCGCCAGAGATTATAGAAAACAAAAAAAGACGCCTCGGATTAACTGATCTAGAGGTTAGATATCGCCAAAGATATTTGGATTTGATGGTCAATCATGAAGTTAAAGAAACCTTTCGCAAGCGTGCGCAAATTATTGCCGGGCTCCGCAACTTCTTAAATCAAAAAGCTTTTTTGGAGTTTGAAACTCCCATTTTACAAACAGAGGCTGGTGGAGCAGCGGCTCGTCCCTTTGTGACGCACCATAATGCTTTGAGCATGGATTTGTACTTGCGAATTGCAACCGAATTGCACCTCAAGCGATTGATTGTGGGCGGCTTTGAAAAAGTTTTTGAGATAGGCAGAATTTTCCGCAACGAGGGAATCTCGACTAAACACAATCCTGAATTCACCTCGGTGGAAGTTTACCAAGCCTATGCCGATTATCTTGATTTAATGAAGCTTACCGAAGATTTAGTTATTTATCTTGCCGAAAAGACAATTGGACAAACTACAATTAATTACCAAGGCCAAGAGCTCGAACTCAAACCGCAAAACGGTTGGAAAAAAATTAAAATGGCTGATTTGGTGAAGGAAGTAACAGGCAAATATTTCGATTTGGAAAACTGCTCTCTTGAAGAAGCCCAAAAGATGGCCGCTGAAATTAAAGTTGATGTGGCAAAACTGAAAAGCGTTGGCGAGATTTTAAATGAAGTTTTTGAACAAAAATGCGAGGAAACGCTCATTCAACCGACTTTTGTAACCCATTATCCTCGAGAGAATTCCCCTTTGGCTTTTTGTTCGGCTAATTCAGTAGAAAATGGAAAGCAAGAAATCAACGCTAATCCCAAAGTTCTTGAGCGCTTTGAGCTTTTTATTTTTGGAAGAGAAATAGCAAATGGCTTCACCGAACTTAACGATCCAGAAATACAAAAGAGAGTTTTTGAGACCCAGCAAAAACAAAGAGAATCTGGTGACCTTGAAGCACACCCACTAGACCAAGACTTCATTGATGCGCTTGAGTTTGGTATGCCTCCGACAGGAGGATTGGGAGTAGGCATAGACAGACTTGTAATGCTTCTAACAAATTCCGCTTCGATTAGAGATGTAATTCTCTTTCCTACTGTTAAGCCTATTGTTTAAATAACTCGAACACTTTAAATACTTTAGAGTCTGATGATGAAAAGCCCCTCCTAAATCAATAAATGTAGGGGCAGGTTTAAAACCTGCCCCTACCAACGAGAATTTCTAAAGACAACAGAACAAAAAAAACCTTTAACTCACCAACAAAAGTGGAAGTGGACAAGATAAGCTTAATGAGTTAAACAAAAAGTCTCTTGGCTACACTTAATTTAAATTTCAAAGAATCACTCTCAAAGCTCATAATCATGAGCAAAGAACTTTGGAAAAATTTTGATAAAAATTATCTTTATTTATTTTTCTTTTTGGTTGGAACACGTTTATTTTTGCTTTTCCTAAGTTATGTCGCTTATGCCGAATTTGAAAAAGGAGATTATTGGTACAGCTTTTTAGTCGGTATGATCAACCAGTTAGAGAAAGCAGACGTTTACTGGTATATGAACATTGCAACAGAAGGATATTTGCAAAAGCCTTTTACAAGCGAGGATTACCAAAACTGGGCTTTCTATCCGCTTTGGCCAGCCATTTTATGGTTAAGCAATTTTACCAATCTAAGTATGTTCAGCTTTGGACTAATAGTTTGCAATCTGTTGTTCGTCGCTTCTGTTGCGCTTATGTACAAACTTTTAAAGAAAAGTTTCAGTAAAGAAATTTCTTTTTTAAGTTGTATTTTGTTTTTGCTTTTTCCTTATTCCTATTATTTTTCCAGACCGGGTAATGAATCAATCTTTTTGTTTTTAACTTTACTTGTTTTTATCTTTGCGCAAAAAAAACAGTGGCTGTGGGCCGGGATATTTGGAGCTCTTTCAACTCTCGCTCGTGTTCAGGGACTCTTCATAATTTTTCCAATTTTATATTTGTACTGGAAAGACTACCGTGACACAAAAAAGTTTAACTGGAGCATTGCTTCGGTCACTCTCATTCCTCTCTCACTCTGCGGGTTTATGTATCATCTTTACTACCAAACTGGTAATTTCTTTGCCAGCTTTGAAATCCAAAAGGCCTGGCACAATGGCGCATCTTATCCTTTCGATGCCATGTTTAAATATTTACATCATCCTGTTATTTACGCTCACAGTTGGGAGCTTAGTATAACGACTTTTAGTTTTATGCTCTCCAGCGTTATTCTTGCTGTTTGGCTTGTTTTAAAAAACAAAAAATACAAAATTCCGGTTGAGTATCTCCTTTTAATGGGCTTTCACATATTTGTAAATGTTGCAAGAACAAACCTAATGGCTGGCAACAGATACCTAATTGTTGTTTTCCCTCTATTCATAGGATTAGCCATAATGCTAGAAAAAAAACCCAACTTACTTGCTTTTGCTCAATTTGTATTCAGCGCTACTCTTTGCTTTTTTACGGTTGCCATTTTTAACGGCAGAACCTGGGCTATGCCTTAAACTCATTAAAAAAATATTTTAAACGGGTAGAATTTTACCTTTAGTTTCCGAAGCAAAAAGACAAAGAACACTGCCCAAAAGATAAGCAAAAGAAAAAGCAAAAGCCGCTTTTCCGTAGCCACCAAAGAGAGCAACCAAAGTCCCAACAAAAAGAACAGAAATAATTGTTACAAGCCTTCCAACATTTAAACAAAATCCTGTTCCAGAGGCACGCACCTTGGTATTAAAGAGTTCTGGGAGGTAAATATAAAGTGTTGCCTGAGACAGTCCAATAAAATAACCAAGCAAGGCAACCTGCCAATAAACTAAATTTGTAAACTGCACATTGGTCATAAAGAGAAGACAAGAAGCTCCAAAACACCCAAGGAAGGAAAGTAAAAGAGTCTTCTTACGCCCTATCCAATCGCACAAAAAGCCAGCCGAAGAACAACCAATTATGGCCGCAAAACCTTGGACCATTGTTGCTATGCTTCTTTCAATCGAAGAGGATTGGTCGGTTAACAGACTTTGAATCCAAGTGGGAATCCATGAAAGAGAAGCCCAATAACCAATCAGCAGCGCACCAAAAGACAAACCACCAATTAAAAGACTCTTTGTATTCTTTGAGCTGAAGAGCTCTTTCATTAATGATTTAGAGAATTCTCCCGAAGGTATTTTCTCATCCTCACTGGAATGCCCATGCGCATGGGCCAACCATTTGTCGGATTCTTTGAGCGTCATCCGCAGAAGAATCACAAGCAAGGCCGGCAGAGACCCAACAAAAAAGGCATGGCGCCAATTAGAGAAAATATAATTTACTGAACCCGAGAGAAAAACCCCCGCCTGGTAA
>JANRMG010000050.1:0-3081 GCA_033761855.1 Candidatus Caenarcanales bacterium | reverse complement strand
AGCATCTTTCCGAGCGTTCCAAGAAGTATTTTGAAGCAACCTTGGCTTATGTTTCTGCTGCCTTCAATCTTGTGCTTAGACTCTTTGGCTCTTTTGCTAATCTTTCTCTCTAGTTTAATCCGCACCATTAGTTAATAAATTGAAGGGATTAATTACGATTCATCTTTCTTTTATTTAAAACTACAAAGTATTCTCAATCTCATTCTGCGGAATCTTGCAGAACACCTCGGCCAAATAAGGATCAAAGTGCGCGCCACCACATCTTTTAATTTCAATAATTGCTTCTTCGTGAGTACGCTGATAAGGAGGATAAGGTCTAAAACTGGTAATAGCATCATAGGCATCGGCCAGTGCAATTACTCGTCCGGTAACAGGAATATCCAAACCTTTTAATCCATGCGGATATCCGTTTCCATCCCATCTTTCATGATGGTATTTTACAGGATCCACAAAGGGTTGCAAATGCGGATAATCTTTTAAAAGCTCACAACCATAGGAAACATGCCCCTTAATTAATTCATACTCTTCTGGGGTTAACCTTCCGGGCTTGTTTAAGACGTGCTCTGGAATATAGATTTTACCAACATCGTGAATCCATCCACCATAAAGGCATTCCAATCTCTCCTTCCATTCTAGACCAGCCTTTTGGGCGATTAATGCACCCAGTCTTCCAACCCGCCCAAGATGTAGTCCTGTTGGAAGATTGTGAGTGGAAGTAGCTTTAATTAAATTGTGGATTTGCTCAAGACAAGTAAGAATTTGAGGTAAAAAGACCTCTTTAACCGGAATATCTTCAATAATTTCGTCCAGCATTTTTTGACTACCAATATGATACCAAGCAGCTGGCAGCTTACTATCTTGACTTAAATCTATGAGTACTTGTGACACTAATTTGATTTATTAAGGAAATTGCGAAATGACACTATAGATAAGTACCACTATGATTTAGTACCCAGGCATGGCAATAGAAGACCTTGGAAAATCCCTATTGATCTTTTGGGATCCCACTAGCACCAGCTTTCAACATATTTTATTAAGGAAGTTTCTAATCTTTTAGGTGGATTGAATCAATCAATTGCCCGGGATATCCAGCCCCCGGCAATAATAAATTCATTTTCAGAATCATAGGCAACTGCCGCTTGGCCTGGGGTTACACTTGTAACTTCTGAATCAAACTTAACCTTAAAAAGTTTACTATCGCCTACTGAAGAAACTGGCACAACGAGTGCTGGAACAGCGTCTGCGTTGTAACGAATCTTCACCATTGCTCTTATTGGTTCATAAGCTGGCTCATCTGAAGGCTCAATCTGCCAATTGGCAAATTCAACTTCTAAACCGGAAGAGTAAAGCTCCGATTTTTCGCCGACATAAACTATGTTGTTGATTGGGTCCAATTTAATTACGTATATCGGTTCTGCAGAGGATAAACCTATACCTTTCCTTTGACCGACTGTGTAGAAATGAGTTCCCGAATGTTGTCCCAAAACTTTTCCGGTTTTGATTTCTTTGATTTCACCGGGCCTTTCGCCAAGTTTATCCATTAAAAAGTCCTTGGTTTTGTTCGGAATGAAGCATATATCTTGGCTTTCCTCTTTGTCCCAATTTCCCAATTCAAACTCTTTGGCCAGCGCGCGAATTTCATCTTTGGTAAAGTTGGCTAAAGGAAATACGGTTTTGGATAGTTGCTCTTGATTCAAGCCCCAGAGCATATAGGATTGATCTTTGTTTTGGTCTTTGGATCGACCGATGCTGAGCCGCCCATCTTTATGTTTTATTAATCTCGCATAGTGTCCACTAGCCAAATAGTCGGCCCCAAGGGAAGCGCAAGATTGAAGAAGGGAACCCCACTTAACCTCTGTGTTGCATGGCATACAGGGAACGGGAGTCCGTCCAACCGAATAAGAGCTTACAAAAGGGCTAATAATTGTGGAATTAAAATACTCCCGCAAATCTATGGAATGGTGCTCTATATTTAAAGTCTCAGAGATTCGAGCCGAATCCAACATTCCGCTGTCGCAACATTTACCGGCGCCTTCCATCAGCCAGCCGGTTATGCCAAATACTTTATAATTCATACGGCTCAAAAGAGCGGCTGCAACGCTGCTATCAACACCACCGCTCATAGCAATTCCAATGGAACTGCCTTCCGGAGGCATTAAGTTGTTTTGGGCAACTTTTTTTAGAGCTAAATTTATTAAAGATGTTGATTCAATCAGTTTATTCATCGTTAAAGATTGTTTTAGATAAAAGCCCTCATCTCGGCTTTAAATCACCCCTTAACCCCCTTGATAAGGGGAACTTAAATGATCTTTTTCTTAGCTCCTCCTGTCAAGGAGGCGGGGGAGGTGATTTAAACGACCGTAAGAGAGGTGAAATGGAATTTCTTACTTAATTAATACTAACATCACTAAATTTAAGAAGAGCTTATTAAAAAACTACTCAAGCTCAATAATTCTTAAGTCTAAAACAGGCTTTAAGCTTATGGATTCTGGCGAAGCCAAAGATTTTAATTTACTAACTGCAAATTTTGCAAAATCCTCCGGGGAAATGAGTCTTAAGCCATTAATTTCATCAATCTCAAAGGTTTGAGCCAATTCTTGGATGCTTAAACACAAACTCTCACCTGCGGAAGTAAATATTTTTAAAGTACAAGAAAAAGGCAAGCTAAAGATGTCTGGGTGTAGATTGGTAAAAAAATGGTAGGCAAAATCCAAATTTCTTGCAGAAGAGCCATCCAAAGAGCCGCCCAAAATAAAAACGGCTGGAAGAGAAACAATATTAGTAAACCTTAAAGCCTCATTTACCAAAACCGCGGCTTGCTCTGCCCAATCTTTGGCAGGCCCGGATTGTATTGGACATAAAATGGTTGAATTATAATCTTGAGCGGAGTAGAGGTTTAGAACAGAATAGTAAGCAGGATTATAGTTTGAACTTTTAGCTTCATGAACTGCCTGAAGCGAATTTATAAAAACCTCAAATATTTTTTGATTGTCTATCATTGGGAATTTAAACTATGATTTGTATAAAGTTTTTGCTGAATTCAATGAATAAAAATTCGGACAAAATAAGAGTTAACTCAAG
>JANRMG010000049.1:0-21913 GCA_033761855.1 Candidatus Caenarcanales bacterium | reverse complement strand
CTTCGGGCATATTATTTTTTCTTTTTTCATCACTCTTTTAAAACGGATTTTTCCTTATTGTCTCAAAATTCTTTTAATCTTCTCTCTCTGACCGCTTTTTCGTCTCTTTTGGGTACTCCTTTTCCTGTATTGCCAAAAAGTATATACTTGGTCGAAATTTCCATAAAATTTACATATGAAAATACCAGGACAAACAAGATATTGTCTCAATGATTTAGGCTTATATACTAGACGTGAAAGTGGTTATAATTCATTACTTCCTGAGTCAGTTAGAGATGAAAGAGTTAAACAAAAAGTTCAACATTGGATTCAAAAGCTTGATAGAGATAAGCATTTGTTTAAATATTGTCCTCCAGAAAAAACAGATGATTATCTAAGAGATTTTGAAGAAAAAAAGCCAACAGATCATTATTTGGAGACTTATTATTACCCAGATCTTTGTGATTCTAGAAAGAATTATATAAATGTTGGTTTAAGAGATGCAGCAAATTTTTTTTATATGGCCGGGGCTTCAATGCGTTTGCTCAGGAAGGCAACTACGGAAACACAAAATTCAGCAATTCAAATGAGGCTTTCAGAAATTCCCAATTCGTTAGACCTGGGCCTTAATATACTGAAACAGACTATCCAAGGCAATGATTCATCCTTATATCAGAGGTACTCTCATCTTCAGTTGAAATATACAAGAGAAATACAAGAAATTCTAAGAAGGATTGGTTATCAACAATAAAAAGACTTGATTTAATAACGACTTGACAAATCAAACATATCTTTCAAAGAACAGTAAAATTGAAGAACCGCAAAATTCCAGCAAAAAATTTAAATGCAAACAGCAACTCAAAACGAGCTTACAGACTCAGCAACAGCTAAGAAAATTTTATTGGTTGACGGAAGCAACCTTGCCTTCCGAATGTATTTTGCACTTGAGCGGACGGGCCTCACCTCTCCCGGTGGCAAGCCGAGTTGGGCTATTTTTGGGTTTTTTAAAGCTTTGCTCGATGTAATCGAGCGTTACAAACCAACTTCAATCGTAGCGGCCTTTGATCGAAAAGAGCCCACCTTTCGCCATGAAGCTTTTGATTTTTACAAAGCCAACCGTCCCGATGAAATGCCTGAAGCTTTGGCTCTCCAGTGGCCCGAAATAAAAAGAGGCTTGGCCTTGATTGGAATGAACTTGGTTGAATTGGCCGGTTTTGAAGCCGACGATTTAATTGGAACTCTCTCTCTGCAAGCCGAAAACAGCGGATGGGAGGTTTTAATCTTTAGCGGAGACAAAGACAATTTGCAGCTGGTTAGCGACAAAGTAAAAATCCTTATGCCCGGACAAAAAGGGATTCAACTTGTTGACAGAGAAGAAACAAAAGTTAAAATCGGCGTTTATCCTGAGCTAGTAGTTGATTTCAAAGCTTTGTGCGGAGATCCGTCCGATAATATTCCCGGGGTTCCCGGTATAGGACCCAAAACTGCCATAAAGCTTTTGGAAGAATTTCCTTCGCTGGATGATATTTATTCTAATATCGAAAATGTAAAACCGGCCTCAGTCCAAAAGAAATTAGTTGAGGGTCGCGATTCAGCCTTTGATTCACGCTATTTGGCACAAATTAAAACCGACTGCCAAATTACTTACCCCTTCGAAGAGCTCGCTCATCCACTCAACCCGGACTTGGATGAATTAACTAAATTTTTGAAGGAATACCAACTGGCTTCTTTAGAGCGGAAATTGCCAAAGATTTTCGAGAAATTGGGAGTTCACGAAGATTCAAAAAAGAATTCCTCTTCTGGAATGCAGATGGGTTTTTTAGCGCAATCTGAAGAAACAGAAACACAAAACAACGAAAATCAAAATCAGGGAAGCGCCCTTCAGATAGGTCGAAAAACAATCTTTGACGAAGAAGCTCTCGATGAAGTTTTAAAACAAATCTCCGAAGCTACCCTTGTAACGATAGATTTGGAGACTGATTCACTCAACACAAGAGAATGCAATATTGTGGGTTGGGCTCTTGGATGGAAAAATCCAAAGGAAGAAGAAATACAATCAGTTTATATTCCGACAGGCCACACTTATTTGGGAGTTCCAGAGCAACTAGATAATGAATTAGTTGCCAAAAAGATTACCGACTTTTTAAAAGTCTGGAAGGGCAGATTAATAGCTCAGAACTCTAAGTTTGAATACAAAATCTTGCAGCGCTTTGGGGTTATTCTTCCAGACAACACGCTGGATACCATGCTTGCAAGCTATTTGCACAACCCAGATGATTCACACGGCCTCAAGAATCAAGCTTTAAGAGTCCTAGGCTACAGGATGAAGCAAATCGATGAACTCATAGGCCCTAAGGGGAAGAACCAAAAGACCATGAATTTTGTGCCCATCGAAGCAACCTCAGATTATGCTTGTGATGATGCCGCCTTAACTTTAGCTTTGGCTGAGCATTATTTGGGTTCTCTCACCGACAAACTGGAAGAATTGTGGTTAGATTTAGAATCGCCGCTTGCCCTTTTAATAGCCCGAATGGAGCTTAATGGTGTGAGGGTTAATTCAGAAAAGCTTTTAAAGCTCTCTGATGAGCTTGCTAAACAAATAACTGACCTTGAACATAGAACCATAGAAAAGCTTGGAGTCGGTCATTTCAATCTCAATTCCTCGCAACAGCTCGGGCAAATTCTCTCCGAAAAAGGCTTTAAACTCTCTAAAACGGCAGGCGGACAGTTATCGACCGACGGCAAAGTCCTTTACGAACTTATAGCCGAAGACGAAACCGGAGTAATCAAAGAAATCATCGAGCACCGCGGTCTTTCCAAGATGCGCTCAACTTACACAGATTCACTCATTAAACAAATCAATTCATCAACAGGGCGGGTTCACGGCGAGTTTAATCAGGCTCTGACAGCCACAGGAAGGCTTTCTTCAAGTAATCCAAACTTGCAAAATATCCCAATTAAAGACCAAAAGTATGGGCAGCTTATACGTTCTTGCTTTGAGGCTGAACCCGGCAAAGTGCTCATCAGCGCAGATTATTCGCAGATTGAACTTAGGATTCTTGCACATATTACCCAGGACCCAACGTTGGTTGATGCCTTCCAAAAAGGCCAAGATGTCCACTTAAGGACGGCAGCCGAAATTTTTGAGGTTGCGCCCGAAAACGTTACTTCCGAGATGAGACGGCTTGGTAAGACCTTAAACTTTGCTTTGCTATACCAACAAGGAGCCTTCGCTACCGCTCGGCAACTTGGAATTTCTAACAAAGAAGCTACAACTTTTATCGAGAAATATTTTGAAAGCTTCCCCACCATAAAACCTCTAATGGAAAAAACTCTCGAAGAGGCTCGTAAGACCGGATACGTAGAAACCCTCTGGGGCCGGAGGCGGTACTTTGCCAACCTAAATTCAAGTGTTGCAGTCCTCCGAAAAATGGACGAAAGAGCCGCTTTTAATGCTCCACTTCAAGGCACAGCCGCCGATTTAATGAAAAAAGCCATGCTGTCTGTTGAAAGAGCAATTAAAGACAAAGGACTAGATGCAAAACTGATTTTACAAGTCCACGATGAAATTGTGGTAGAGACACTTAAAGAGCAAGAAGAACAAGTGATTGAACTCTTGCGCCAAGAAATGGTAATTGGTCAACCATTTAAGGTGCCAATTGTTATTGATGTGGCTGTTGGCTCTAATTGGGCTGAGTGTGGATAGGAAGCTTTTATTAGCTTGCTTTATTTTGAAACTTATTTTGCACTTTAGAAATCCATTGATAGTAAAATTTTACGCTCTCATCAATTACATCGCCTTGACTTTCAAAATCAGCAGAGAAAGTTTCTTTAATCAAAGCTATCTTTTCAATAGTTTCTTCTTTAACTTCTGGTCCGATTTTTTGTTTGTGCTTTGCGGGTCTGCCTGGCTTTTTACGAGGCGTCTCAGATTCATCGGACAAATGATTCTTAAGATGAATAATTGCCTCTTCTTCTGTATCACCGCAACCAATTAAATCAGAATCTTCGGTACTTGCAATAAAGCACTCATCTTCTTCATTCCAATGAATTTCAAAAGATATATTTTTTTTATCTTTAGTTATCATCTTCAATATCATCCTCTTCAATGGCTCTTTGAATTTTTTTAATATAAGGAACTTTTACTTCCCGATTTGGCCCTTTGCCATGAGCTACTGCAAAAAATTCAATTGGATTACCTTTTGAATTTATTACTTTCCATTCATTATTTTTTGTTTTTTCAATTGAATAGCCCTTACTTTTGACAAATTCTTCAAGCTCAGCAAAAGTCCATGGCCTCATAAAATAATAATACCCTTAAAGAGTAATAATCTCTAGAGAAAATTACTTTTCAAGGGTATTCATTAACGCCTTTAACCCCAGTTTTGATTTCCTTGACCTTGAGGTCTTGCTGGTGGCAAATAAGGTTGCTGCTGCGGTTGAGGATATTGAGGTAACTGTTGTTGATAACCTTGAGGAGGAGCGCCTCCCAAAGAATACACAGGTTGCTGCTGCGCAGAAGTTAACTTGTCTGTTAAATTAGCGAGTGAATTCTCTGGTTGCAGAATATAAGGACGACTCTGCTCAAATTGCAATCTTAAGAAGTTCTCTTTGATTTGCTCTCTATTCTTCATAACTTCTTGCCACTGCTCAACATTAAGAATCTCAGAGGCAATTTTCACGGAATAAGGAGATAAAACTTTTTGCTTAATAGCCGATACAATCAGTCTAATGCGTGGATTGACCTGCTTGTCGGATTGGCTATTAACACCAAATTGGTTGAACAATGCGTTCAGTCTGCTTTCCACAGTTTTGGAGGAAATGCACAGGAATTCTGCTATTGCTTTATTGGAGCAGCCAGCAGCGCATAGAATCAAGGTCAAAAATTGGTTTCTAGAAAGCAACTCTTGGTTACGGACTTTGTCTTGAATAGAATATCTTAACCAGTCCTTGCAAACTCCCAATGAGAGTAGCTTAGCCCGTGGATTAATAAGATGGGACTGTGGTCCTCTCGTAATAATGCTGCTTCTTCTAAACAATTTTGCAATTATCGATTCAATATTCTTTAATGAGAAATTGAGCTCTTTTGCAATACAATTGTTACTGTAACCCTCGAGCAATAGCTTAAGAGTTTTTAATCTGTTCTCCTCTTCCCCACTCCAATAGGAAAGATCGATTTGTAGTTCTTCGTTATGTAACATCTCCTGTGAAGGGCTTCCTCTACCCTATACTCCTTAGTGAAGTTGTACATTTTTGATATGCCCCCATAAGTAATAGGGGTATGCAAGAGAAGCCCCTAATCTGCTAAAATTCAATCATTTGGCAGACGTAGCCTAGTGGTTAAGGCCCCAGATTGTGGTTCTGGTTATCGTGGGTTCGAATCCCATCGTCTGCCCCAGTTCAGTGTTTTCAGAGTTGAATGTTTTTTTACCGACTTTTTTTTGGTCGGTGAATTGCATTAGTAAGTTTGTAGGGATTTGTCGACCTTTAAAAAGACTATTGACTAGTGTGTATTTATATGTAAAGATTATATGTAGATTAATAGATATTTAAGACATTTTTAATAACTTCATATTTAATACTATATTTTAATAAGATGACGGGAATTAAGCCCACCTTTCTATATTCATCATCGGCCACTGCTGCTAGAGCGAGTGGAAATCAGCAACAGACTTATCAACAAGCTTTTTTTGTTGATTCTGACGGCAATCAAATTCCTGTTCCAGATACTCTTGGCACTATCGGTAAAACTTACTATACAACTGCAAAAACTGTTCAAGATGGTCTTGTAAAAGCTGGAGAATACATTGGAAGAACAAAACCAAGCGAAAACACAACTGGGGTGGAACGTTTCGCAAGAAATACGGCCGCCAAAGGATTAGAAGCTATCCTGCCAGCTCCAGAACCAATTGATTTGCATATTAATAAGCACTTTGGCAGAGAGAGCGGCGAAGACATTAATAATCTTCAATACCTAATAACAACTCTCCACAGAATAATTAATGCTCAAGGTTTTAGCTGGTTCTTCAAACCTAACAAACTCCAACTAGCCTGGGAAAAACTGGCTGATCCTAAATTAGAGACATTTGAAAGCATTGCTAGCCTAATGAAGATAGAACCTGAGGCTGCTTCCAAAGTTGAAAAATTGTATAAAGGTGAAATCTCTCAAGAAGCAGTCGAAAAAGATCCCGCTGCGGCTCAACTTTTAGGAGCAGTACAAGCTAGAAATTATTTTCTTAGACATTTCCATGAAAATGAAGAGAAATTTGCAAACCTAGGAATGACCAAAGAAGATTTCTTTAATACTGTAAATAATCGTTTCTCTCTTGTTAGACAGCTTGGAGCCTTTGTTTTCTTCCCGGCTTTAGGTTCTGGGGCTTTTCAAATTGGTAGATTCTTTTTACAAGCAGGAGCCCAGCCATTAGCGCAGCTTGCATTTTTGTTAGGGACAGGGCTGGCTTCTACTCAATCTTTCTTAATTGGACAAACAGTTAGTAAACAAATGACCTTTGATCATTTGAGCCCAAGACTTAAAGCTTTGATTCCATTTGTCCAATTGGGTACCATCCTTTCTCACTCAGTTGCTCCTATTCTTAACATGCTTGGGATTGCTTTTAACTTCGAAGGTGTCATCTCTGGCGGGAAAAAAGATAATGCCTTCGGAAAAGTCAATGGTTTCTTTAGTAATGCCTTGGAAATGTTGCGCCCCATGTCTATGTTAGGATTTGCCTTAAATCACTGGAATGGCTTACAAGGTCTCAAAGCCGAATATAAAGGCAAAGAAACAAGTCATGCTTTCAAGCTGGGAAGTAAATTTGAGAATTTTGGTTTTATTGTGAATATGATTGGCTTTGGTCTCTGGAGTGTTAGCCAAGTGGTTTCAATGTTTATTGAGAACCACGATAAACAAGTCAATGCCAAATATGAACCAATTATCGAAGAGATCCAGCAAAAACTGATGATGGCTCAAGAAGCGCTTAAACAACAAGTAATTGCAGGAAAAACCACTAAAGAAGCTGCAATCCAAAAACTTACTCAAATGGAAGCTGAAGCAAAACAGTTTGTTCAAACAGAGCTATTACCCGCCTACAACTTAGAAATGGAAGGCTGGAAGAGAGCCAGCTGGCTAGTTGGAGTTATAAATTGGCTAGCATTTCTTGGGGTTACTATACAGATGTACAGCTCAAAACCCAGGGGAATTGCTTTAGCAGCTTCAAGAATCCAAGATGCAGAACCAGGAACAAAGTTTTGGGGAGGCGTTAATAGAATCATGAACAAAGAGACTGGAGGAACATTACAAAGAACCATGCTTTATGGTGGGATGACTGCTCAACTAGTTGGTTTAGTTGGATCTTCTCTCTTAGATGGCGTAAGTACAGTCTTCGGACAAAACTCTCCATTCGCCAAGTTTGACCAAGGTGGATTGGCCTCCAAAGCAGAGGCTGCCAGAAGAAACCCAGTAATTGGAATGCTTTTGAACTTATCTATGTTCGGTTAATCAGAGAGTATCATTTCTAAAGCCTTATTAAATGTTTGTTTCAAAAATTTATGGGACTGTCAAAAGAACCTCTCAACAAACCTTGCCACAATGAAAATTGAGCTTTGACATGTCTTGCAAACCCAACTGGATTCCTGACAGACCACTCGGTGCTTAAAGTCATAGACCAAAATTACGAAGGTTTGTCTGACGGAGATTAAATAAAAGTGCTTTTCCAAAACCTGGAGAGCCCTTCATAATGGATAAGCACGGCATTTACTACTCTAAGTATTTTCTAATAACTATTTAGAAAAAATTTATCAGCCACAAACCTCGCTTTTAGAAAGAACTCTTTTGAGTTTAAGCCCCCGAAAATACCTTTAAACGCCATTTTAGAAATTTCCCTCGTCTACTGTTCAAATGTTTAATGAAGTTTTCTGGAAATAATCATTTTTACTTTTTAAATCCTCAAGAAACGCAATGACGGAAATTGACAAAATCTCTATTTTAACCTGATTTAAATAGTTACTTTATTTACTGTAAATTTAAAAATTCTAAAATCAAACTAGAACTATTCAACCACTCAAAAGCTAAGAGAACAAGTTATGAAACCAACTTATGATCCAAGTTCCAATGTGTACAACACCAGCTATTCTCCGGAAGGACAAATGAAAGTAAGAGGAAATTATATAGAAAGTATATTAAATGAAATTGACAAAATACGGACAGGCACTGAGGGCGAAGATGTGTTTATTCAAAATGTTCAAAATAGTTTTAGACATTACGGCTTTACTCAAGAAATAGTGAGGGATTTAGACAATGTAAATAACCTTGAACAATTAAGAACTTTCTTAAATTCTTTTGCCGAGCCTATTTAATAGATTCAATTCAAAGAGATTAAAGTATATTTAATTAAAATTACAAAAATGGTGGGCAGTGAGGGATTTGAACCCCCGGCCGCCTCGGTGTAAACGAGATGCTCTACCGCTGAGCTAACTGCCCGGAAATATAAACAGAAAGAAATTATACTAAAAAATCAAACTAAATAAAACTCTATTTTTTGGATTTAATTCAAGAATTAAATCTGCAAATTTTGGCCGTCATCTTAGCAAACTTAAAGCTGTTCCCATAAATCTTTCGGTTGCTCTTTCGCCGCGCCCATCAAAGCTGTTCCTAGCTCCCGTTTTTGGGCTTGGCGCGGCTCAAAGTATTTGAGCCATTCCTCGGCTGATTTGGCGCTCGCACCTTTGTGCTCGCTAATGGATTTGCGTACCTTAAAAAGCACTGGTGTCCGCAAAGAGACTCCTCCAACAATGGCTTGCCCTTTGGATAGAGCAGGCAATTCACGAAGCAATTCTCGTCCGGCGCTTTCTACACCTTTGGCAACACTGTCCTGGTCTAGCGGATTGATGATGCGCATTAAAAATTGCGTCATGCACTGCGAAAGCACGTTTTGGTCTAACTTGCCCGGACGCTGAGTAATGAGCCCGACACCAACCCCAAACTTGCGGCCTTCGGATAAAACGGTTTTTAAAATTTTTGTAGAAACACCTTCGGAATCTCCGTGTGGAGCGAAGCGGTGGGCTTCTTCGAAGAGAACAAAAACCGGATATTCAACCGCATTTTTGGGATCCATTTCTTCTTTGTCTCTGACAGCTCTTTCGCGGGCTTCATAAACTTTGCGCAAAAGAATAGCTGCAATTATTTGCTGTTCCTCTTCCTCCACTCCATCCAGTTTTACAACTGTACATTGTCCTGGCTTAAAGAGCTCTGTCAAAGAGGTTCCGCCATTATCAACAAAGATTTTGGGGCGGTTGCCTTTGGGATTAAAGCGTTTCTCTAAGCGCCACCTAAGAGCTTCTAAAGTACTTCGCAGTCCGCTCCCTTCTGCATCAGCGTCTTCAATCATTTCTTCGAGCTGAGAAATTAAGTCAAAGTAAGTCCAGTTTTGTTTTTTGGAACGAGCCTTCTTAAAAGCGCGATCGTAGATTGTTTCCAAATAATGACTCATCTTGTCAGTAGCGTCTTTAAGCAAAAAGCGAATATCGGCCCAAGACAAATCTGAAATTACGAAATTTAAATTATCTCCCGGGGTTACAACTTTGACTTCTGGCTTATAACCGCCAGTTTGAAATTCTTTTTTAGCACAAATGCTGGTTAAAGATTCGTATTCGCCGTGCGGATCCAAAACCGCAATGGCTGCCCTGTTGTATGGCTGCATCAGCTCTTCTAAAAGAACACGTGCTAAATAACTTTTACCCGAGCCGGTACCCGCAAGAATTGCCAAGTGCGTAGAAACCATTTCGTTAACGTCGATTACAACATCGAGTTCGGGTCTTAGAAGCAGGTTTCCAATTTTAGCGGAACCGATTTGACCAGCCTCTTTAGAAAATAGCGCCGGAGCAAGCTTCTCATTGGGCGCCAGATAGACTGTTGTGTTTGGATCCGGATTAATTCGCGGATTGATAAAGGATTGAAGCTGAGAATCGAAATAGCCAAGTATATTTGCTGTAAGTTCATATTCAATTCCGTCAACAGCATCTTCCAGACCCAGAGCGTGGGCAATGTCTGTTGCTTCCACCGAAGGGTCGGCCAAAAAATAAGGCGGCAAACTGCGCTGGATCTTGCGTGCCGTTATGGTAGCAAAAACCTCTTTGTCTTCGCCAGGCGGAAAGTACAAAATATATTCACCAATTCTTGAGTGACGATTGTCTTTGGTTTGGATTTTGATTTGTCCTGGCTCTTCGCCGGGCCCCACCACTCGGCCTATGGCAACTATATTTTGCATAATAAATTTATTAATATCAAAGCTTCGATTTAAGCTATTGTAGCGAAGAATAATCCCCCCTCGAACACAATCAATCCGTAAAATTACAGACGATTGCTCGGCCTCCTTTAACAAAGGGGGCACCACCCTTGTTCTTCTTTAGCTTTGAGTGGTGGGTGTGGGGGATTACTTTTGTTCGAGAGAAAATTAGAAATTAAATAAATTTACATTTGTTAGGGATATCACTATAAAAATGGGGTAGATATATAATGTGCAAGTCATAAGTTTTTTCAAGATAAAAGGTAACAATATAATGTCCAACGAAAGCACCGCCACATTGGCAAACTCCAATCTAGCAAACACTTTGCGTTCTGCTCTTAATAATCCAAATACCATTTCTGTAAAATATGCCCGTCTTCAAGGCTACTTGGAAGGTTACTTGGACCAAATGTCCGCTTCCAAAGATACTCAAGAAGAACTTATTTCTAAAATTCTTTCTGAACTCGCCGACATTTTAAATCCTATTGCTGGTGGAAACAACAACGGTTCCGACGATCGTTAAGTTGTAATCCCCCACACCCCGTATTTAAAGCTAAAGAAAAAAGTGTTGTGCCCCCTTTAATAAAGGGGGCCGAGCAACCATCAACAATTTCAAGTATTAATTTTGTTCGAGGGGGGATTATTCTTCACGCTGAGCCTTCTTCACCTGATGGCATTACGCGCCAATAAAATAATCTTTTCAACAACTTCTTCGATTTTTAAATTATCCGTTTCTATTAAAACCGCATCAGAAGCTTGTTTTAAAGGAGAAACTTCCCGCGTTGAATCCAAATGGTCGCGGTGCTCTATTTCTTTTTGGATTTTTTCTAAAAATTCTGTTGCTTCAGCTTCTTTGTTGCCAAGTTGAATCAATTGTTTTTGACGTCTTAAAGCTCTCTGCCGGCTACTCGCCACAAGGAAAATCTTCAAATCAGCGTTTGGAAAAACAGTGCTGCCAATATCTCGGCCATCCATAATTACTCCGCCGTTTTGGCCCATTTCTTTTTGAATAGCAACTAATTTGTGTCTAACCTCTCCAATGGCGCTTACAGCACTTACCAAAGAAGTTATTTCTGGAGTTCTTATTTCTTTAGTTATCTCTTTGCCGTTTAGAATCACTCTCTGGAACTTCTCTTGCGAAGTTGCGGAAATCCTTTCGGCGGGCAAGAGTTGTAAATCTGATTCCTTTGTAAGCTCTACCAATTGGACTCTATCACTTTCTGGATTTAAATTATTTGCGATTGCAAGCCAGGTAATAGCGCGGTACATGGCTCCGGTGTCAATGTAAGTTATGCCAAGTTTTTCGGCTATAATGCGAGCAACTGTGCTTTTGCCGGCTCCTGCTGGGCCGTCTATTGCTATAACTATTTTAGATATTGGCTTGGTAATAATGGTAGTTGGCATATTTTCTGAAGACATAATTTATTTGCAAAAATAAAAGCTATAAATGTTTATGCATAATTCTACAACTCCTGATAACTCCTATTAATTTAAGTCTTTCACAAAATAGAAATGCAGCCAAAAAAATTCGAGCGAGGAAGAAAACCAGTACTTAAACATTTTTGTCTTCTCCGCCTTGGCGGACTGAAAGAGCTTTTGCATAGCTTGCCAACCGTTAATGTTTTATCTAAAGTCATTAAGAATCGCAGCTTAACTTTTATTATGCGGCCTGAATATGCCGAGTTGATGCAATACGCCAAGGGAATAGACCAAATTTTTACTTTTAAACCTTCGTGGAATTTTTTTCATAACGCTCACGAGAGTATAAGACTCAAGAATTCAATTGGATTTCAGATTGATACTTTTATCAATCTCGAAGCAACCTCAGCGACAAAACAGTTCGCGTCAAACCTCAAGGCCAAAGATTATTATGAATTAAAAACAAAAATCAACCCTGAAGAACATCTTTGGATGAGTTATGCCAAGAGTTACTTTCATCCGCAGGATTTAAAAGATTATTTAGATTTTTATAGCCTTGAAGAATTTTTTCCACTAATTCGAATTCCCAAGCAAATCAGCGGGCTTTTGGCCGACAAGCTTGAGCTAAAACCAGAAGTAAAAACTATTGCTTTGATTCCTGGAAGCAACAATCCGAATTTAGCCTGGCCCTTAAAAAATTGGGTTTCTCTCTTTAAACTCCTAGAAAACCGAGAGGAGCCAAGAGGAGGAAATAAAAGTGAAGAAAATAAATTCAGGTTGCTTTTAATCGGAGAAGACAAAGATGTGTCTCTCTGCGACGATTTGATTTGGGAACTACCGGGAATTAGCAAGCTAAAAGTTAGCAACTTAAGCGGAAAGCTTGATTTACTGAGCACTGCGACGGTGTTAAGCAAATGTGATTTAGTAATTGGCGGAGACACTGATTTGTTGCATTTGGCCGCCGCCGTTGGAAGCAAGGTCTTGGGTTTGTTTGGTCCTTCCTCTCCGGTTTTAAATGCACCCTTTACCGGAGCGGCCATCCAGGCTGCCGATTACGAATGCGCGAAGACTTGCAAGGAAACAAAATGCACAAAAAAAATCCTGAATTGCATGGAAAGCCTCTCTGCCGAAGAGGTTTGGCTTGCTATGAGTGAGGTTTAAAAACACATGATAATATCGTAATTACTTGTTGTTCTTATTATTGCAATGACAGCTATAAAAGTAAAAAACATTTCTCCAAAAAAACTACATTCTCCGTAAAATAGAAGCAAAGAATTACAACTTGAAAACGTCGGTATAGATACAACTCCAAAGCCTAAATTAAATCGCAAGAAACCAACTTTTGTAGAAAAACTAGTAACTCCGTTAATGGCAATTGTAGGAGGAATTGCTTGGATAATAATGAATATGAAGAAAAAACTACCTTAATAAATAACTCACTCACTTTCACTAAAATTGCGTGCATTTTGTCTTGAACCCATTTCTGAGTGCAGTTCAATATCGGATATGAACATAGAAATGGAAACCCCTAATGGTGAATAATTTTGAGAAGCAAGCGAATCGTGGAGATTAATTGAGGCGCTTGGATATGTTGGTTTTTTTTCTTGCATATATTTTTTAAGAAGTTTAGGGAAGTGTTTGGGGAAGAAGTATTTGTTGATGTATTCTCTGAAATATTTTGTAATTACTAGAGATAACAACTAAAGCTTGTTACGTATTAACTCTCTAGCAGGGTTGAGCCGAAAATTTGACTAGTAATTTCATCATACAACTCTCAGAATTTTTGTATCGCCAAACTAACACAAATTAACTTAATTTCACAATTCTCTTAACTTTGAGAATTCCCTATAAAGTTTTGGCTTTTAGCGAGCTAAAGCTCTAGAATTTTTGTTTAGTTTTTAAAGATATTCAAACTAAAATGCTTGAGGCAAATATTCAAATAACAACGGTACAAAATGACCAGGAAATTCTTGAAATATTAGAACTGCAAAAAGCCAATCTACCGGTTAACTTATCCAAAGAAGAAATTGAAAGCCAAGGATTTGTAACTGTAATTCACAACTACGAGCAACTTAAGGAAATGAATGGGTTTGAAAAAAGCGTTATCGCTAAAAGTGAGGGCAAGGTCGTCGGTTATTGCATGGCCATGAACAAAGAAATGGGTGAAAGTATAGAGGTTTTGAAGCCGCTCTTCAATCTTTTGAATAAATTAACTTACCAAGACAAACCACTCCAGGACTTTAAAGCCATTTATGTTGGACAAGCTTGCATCGCAGCCGACTTTCGCGGGCGAGGGCTTTTAGACAAAATGTATGAAAAATACAAAGAGTGCTTCCAAAATAAATATGATTTAGTGCTTACCGAAATTGCTCTTCGCAATCAACGTTCTTTAAAAGCACACCAAAGAATTGGCTTCAAAATCATTCATGAATACACTGCTCCCAATGAGGAAGTTTGGGCTGTTATGGTTTGGGATTGGAGTTAAATTATATTATTTTATATTCTTCCAATATAATGAGAATGTTGATTGAATCTATTAAACCAGTTTCTTTAAAACACTAAACTAAACCAATAAGAGTTAGAGTTGATAAGATTTATATATGAATTTTAAAAAGCCTGAAAACCCTTTCTTTCCAGACAAACCATTGCCTCCGAGCAAATTTTATGGCAGAAACGAACTTATTCATCAAATATTTTTAAGAAATCTTCAACCACTAATTGATTTTTCGAGATCATCAATGATCTGGATTTATGGCGAAAGAGGAATTGGAAAAACTTCGTTGGCAGATTTTTTGATAAGTAAACTTGAAGAAGAAAATATTTTTTGCTTGAAAATAGATCTAAGCCGAATTAAGACTACTGAACAATTAATTGAAACAATTATTAAGCAAATAATTGGAATTTTAAACAAAACAGAAAAGGGTCCTCTCGTAGATTTTCTAAATGAAGCTTTTAAAAGATACATTGAATCATTTGAGTTAGTTCCCTTATTAGAATCAGTAAAAATCAAAATAAGAACAGACAGACTAAAAGAGGATTTGCCAAATTACGTCATGAATTTTGATAAGTTTTTAATGAACTTTGCTTTAAAACTAAAGGAAAAAGCTAACTATTATGGTTTTCTTCTTGTATTAGATGAAATCAATGGTTTGGCAAAAGAATCCGACTTTGCAAATTTACTGAAGGGTTTATCAGATAATCTAGGACACAATTGTGGCGTTTCAATAATGATTTGTGGAACCAGAGAGAAACGCGAGCAGGTAGTTCAGAATCATCCATCTACAGATAGAATTTTCAGTATGTATGAGGTTTTTACTCTTGAGATCGGCGAGGTTGCTAGATATATTTCTGAAGAGTTCAAACACTGTAATATTAATTTCCCTGCTAGGCATTCTTTATCAGAGTATTCGACTTCAACTGAATTCATTGCTAATTTGTCTTCATGTCAGCCTAAAATAATTCAACTGTTTTGCAGGAACATTTATGATGTTAATACTGACGAAAAAATAGATAAATTAGATGTTGCTTTAGGCTTTGGTAAAACTCAACACGATATTAAAGAATACTTCATTAAAGGAGCTTACTCGGATATTCAAAGTAAGGATTATAAACAAATTTTGAGTTTGATTTTAGACAATGAAGAAATTCAACAACTGGGATTTTCCAGGAAAGAACTTATACCAAGATTAAAAAAAGCTGTTTTGGATGCAAAGTTTGATAATTTTATTCAAAGAATGAAAAAATTAAAATTCATAAAAGAGATTGAAAAAGGTGAATACGAATTTGACAGCTACTTTACAAAGGCAGCTTTAGAGCTTTGCATTACAGAAGACAAAAACCTTACCAAATCACTCAAAAAACATAAATAGCCTAAACCCTCACCGCAACACCAGTATCATCGAAATAAAAAAAGTGTTGGTAAAACTCGGGATTTTTCATTCTCTGGATGCAGCTTTCGCTGTCGCGACCCAAAGTTAAATTGGCACTCACCATCAATCCGCCCGGTTTGAGCTTGGATTCAAATTGCATAAATAATTCCAAATCAGGCGCGAATCCATCAAAGAAGATTAAATCGTATTCTTGCTTTAGCCCTGGAAGAGCATCCTTGAAGGTTGAGTGAATAAAATTTATTCTTTCAAAAACTTTAAATTCTTTAGCTTTTTCTTTGGCTATATTTCTTATTTCTTCGTTTTTGTCTATTGTATCTATCATCGTCTCGGGCGAGGCAAGAGCCATGGTAATCGCAGAAAGCCCCATGGCTGTACCCAATTCAAGAATTCTCTTTGGTTGCTTTAAATGGCACAACAGCCCAAGTAAAGAATAATGCTCGTAAGGAAAAGCCCCTCTTCGGTTCTGGGTTTGGTATTCGAGGGTTTGACCTAGGAGTTGCTTTAAATTAAAAAATTGAGATTTCATAAAATTTGAAAGTGTTTTAATGAGATGCAAATAAAATATGTAAGACATTCTTTTTTATTATATGTCTAGAATTGCAATAATTGGAGCAGGCATTGCTGGTCTGGCTTGCGCTCATGAACTTTACAAGAAGAACTACCCCGCAACAGTATAAGAGGCAAGTAGTTCTCCTGGCGGGAGAATGGCTAGCAGAAAAGCCCGATTAACGAATGGTGAAAGTCTTACTTTTGACACTGGAGCCAACTTTTTAATTGGAGGTTATACCTACCTTCAACAGTTGGCAGAAGAACTCGGAATAAAAGAAGATTGGATTGATATGGAATCCAGACAATGTGTTTTATTTAGAGATGGAGCTATAAGAAACAACAAGGCAACAAAACTTCAAGAGTTACTGCAATTTGATTCACTTCCTCGACTGGACAGACTGAGACTTGCTTTTACTCTTGGATTAATTTATCTAAAAACAAAAAATAGTGAAGATTTCCTAAGTTTAAGAAATACCAACTTTGATAAAGAGTCTCTATATGACTTTGCTCAAAGAGTAGGTGGAAAGAATGTTGCAGACACTATTTTTGACACAGCTGTTTCAACTTGCCAATTTTATGGTGCTAAAGAAATCTCTGCTCAAATTTTTCTGGATTTATTTGGACTTTTATTTAGTAATCCATCTCAATTCAATATGCAGATTACAAAAGGGGGAATGGGGCAAATAAGCCAAGAGTTGGCCCAAAATTCAAATGTAAATTATCAACATAAGGTTACAGCAGTAAATTATCTTGGAGAAGAAGCCGGGCTAAGCGTCTCAGGAATAAATTCTGAAGGGGAGTCTTTTAGTGAGGTTTTTGACAGAGTAGTGCTGGCGACACCCGCATCTATTGCATCTTCAGCACTTTTGAAAGGAGGATCTTCTTTTGAAACCCAAAGAGCTTTTTTAGAGAAAGTTCCTTATGGATCAACTATCAATCTTGCTTTTGCAGTCCCTCTAAATCCAATTCAACACATTCAGTATCTCGCTGTTCCAAGGATCGAATCTAAGATTATTGCGGAAATGACAGTTGAGGCCGCAAAAGGCCAAAATTATGTAACAGCAAATGGTTTAACGGCTATAACTATCGGATTGCATCAAGACTCTGCAAGAGAATTATTAGAAAAAGAAGATCTAGAAATTATCAAAACTGTTTCGAAAGAGCTTTTAAGAATATGTCCTCCCTTAAAACCTCATAGCAATGAAATTCAATTTTTAGATTTACAAAAACACAAATTAGCAATGCCCATCCTCTACCCAGGATATTTAAAGGAGTTAGATTTGTTTAGAGGATTACAAGGAATTCATGGTGTATATTTTGCTGGTGATTACATGGGTCTCTGGACAGAAGGAGCTGCAAGAACCGGGCAAGAAGCTGCAAAATTAATAATGAGTTCTTTTCTAAGTTAATAATTACTAGCAAAATTTTTTAACAATAAAATTACTAAAAATTTTAATAGATAAAACAAAGAATTTTTTCTAAGCTATAGAATCAGTAATTAAAACTTCCAATCGGAAAATCGAGAAATCTTTAATGAAAATTGGATTTAAAAATTTCTTTTTATTTTTAATTCTCGTCGGTTTGTGTCTCCCATCTTGGGCGGAGCCGACAGCTTTACCCGCCATTGTTGAAGCCCGCATGACCGGAAAAGGCTTATACAGCGAACGCTCAGAAATCGGAGACGAAGTTGAAGTTGAACTTTTAGAGCCGATAAACTTATACAGCCAACGTATCTTCGTGCCCGCTTCATCCATTATTGCAGGCAAAATACAAATGGTAGAAGAAGCCGGAAGAGGTCTTAGAAAGGGTAAAGTCAAAGTTGCTTTTAATCGGATAATCTTTCCTAACGGTTATGTGCTGGGAGCCGAAGCCACAATCACCGATCACAAAACAGAAATTAATGAAGACGGCGAAGAAGTAGAAGGCAAACTCAATTTGAGAGAAAAGCTTTGGCGCTTTGGAAAAGTTGGGGCCGGAGCCATTCTTGGTGGGCCGGTTGGGGCAGCAGCAGCCACTGGGATTTTAGTTTTTGACAAAGGCGGAAAAGTGAGGATCCCACCGGGACAAGTTATAAATGTGAACGTAGAGGAAGTTATGTATTTAGACCAACAGCGTGATGTGAAGGGTAGGGTGAATGGGGTTAATTAGCCAGGAAATTTTTATACAATTCTTTTAAAGAGTCACTTTCTGTTAGCTTTTTTATGGCTGAAATTTTAATTTGAGACATTCTTTTTTTACAAAAAGGATTACCAAGAATTTTTAAGATTTGTTCACTTGAATATCCTTCTAGTTGAATCTCTGATTGAGATGGATTTACTCCATTAATTTTTGTGGTTTTTACTTCCTCATGGTCTTTTTCAATTCTTAAAAGTTCTTCAATAGATAATGGATTCTCTTTTCTTGCATTGCTTCTAGCATTTACAAATTCAATAAGCTCTAATTTGCTCATTGAACCAATTCCAAAGTGAAGAAACAGAAAAAGTAATTCATAGTTACTCAAGTCAATTTGGTTAATAGCTTCTAGAAACATTTCTGAAAATTGACAATTTATCGAGCTTACAGTTGGAGACTGAGTATCGTCAGTTAAGGTTTGTAATAAAGTTATTGATGAATCATTGTCAGTGGGTCTGTCTAACTCATAGGTTTTCTGGGCACTGGCTATTGTTATACCAATCTGCTTATACATTTCGACTTTTTTAAGTTCTGATTTTGAGTTTTTATAAGTTAATAACTTATTTCTACTTTTTAATATTTCCAAAAGTTCTTCGGGAGAGGGTTCGGCTTTTTTATTAGTTTTTCTATATATATTGATTGCCTTTTGAACAGCTAAAGCTTTATAAAATTCTCCAATCTTTATTCCTGTAGGACATAGTTGCTTGTAACGAAAATTTGCCATACAAGCCTTCAACCAAAAATCTGCATAAGTAGAAAATTTAGCGCCCTGAGATGGATCAAATTTTATAGCTGCCTTTAAAAGATAATGGTAAGCATCCAAAACATAAAGAGCTCTATTTTCTTGAGTAGCTAAATCATTAAATAGCTTCTCACCTTTACCTATTGAAGAAAAAATATGCCTTTTTGCAAGCCTAAGATTTAATAATGCAACAGCTTCCGCACAGTCAAAAAAACTTTTGGCTCTAATTCTAATTTTTTTAGGTGTTTCAGAATTCAATAATTTTTTGAATAAAATTTCTGGTGCATAAGGATGCTCTAATAATTTTTTAACTAAATCAATAAGCTTTTCTCTTGCAGACTCATTGAATAAAGAAATTAAAATTTCTTCAATTTGTTTTTTATCTTTTGAGCCTTTGTATTTATGAACTTTGTAAGATAAATCCATCAATAAATCTCGAAAAAAAATGTTTTCAGCATCAACAATGCTTGAAAGTAACAATTCTTTTCTCTGAATAAGCTCTCTTGTTAAAGCTATTTGTTGGCCTTCAGATAATTTAATTGGATGAAATAATTGTTCAAAAGAGTCAGAGATGCCTTTGTTTTTATCAGTTCTTGAGTGAAACTTTGCTGCAACAATCAAATCATTTGCATTCATTGACAAAGTATCCAAAGCAATCTGCTCCCTTATTCCACTTGGAAAGCTTGATAAGGACTGTACATTATAAGTAGTTGCGTTTTTTAAAGAAGCTATCAAAATCGAACAGATTTGCGTAAATACTTAATTTTTACATGTCTTTTGTTCTTTCAAGATTCGGTTAACAAATACCTAATTTTTTTCTTTGGATTGTTTAACAACTTCAATGAACATGCTAGAACTAAGGCATTCAAATTCATAACCCAAATAACTTTAAGTTTAAAAAAATGCCTCCGCAAATGTTTGACCAAAAAAGATTTTTGATGATTCCCGGCCCAACCCCAGTGCCTGAATCCATTCTTCTTTCTTTAGCAAAACACCCGCTCCCTCACCGAAGCCCCGAATTCTCGGAGATTCTTTTGGACTGCAACGAGGGCTTGAATAAAGTGGCCAGGACCAAAGAGGCAATGCCAATTATTTATGCTTCCAGCGGAACGGGCGGAATGGAAGCCATTTTGGCTAATCTGTTAACTCCCGGTGAAAAAGTGCTTTCCATTATCAACGGTGTCTTCGGCAAGCGCTGGGCCGATATGGCAGCTTTATTTGGCGCTGATGTTCAGCGAATCAACGTTGAACCGGGCCAGGCAGTAAAGTTAGAAGACCTGCAGAAAGCTCTGGATGAAGACAAGAATAAAGAAATCAAACTGGTTTTAGTTACTTTCTCAGAAACCTCAACCGGAGCGGTTAATCCACTAAAAGAGATTTGTAGTTTGATTCGCAAGCACGAAAATACAAAATCCGCTTTAATTGCAGTTGATGCTATCACCGGTCTCGGAGCAATGCCTTTGGAAATGGACGAGTGGGGAATAGATGCCTTAGTCTCTGGAAGCCAAAAGGGCTTCATGATTCCGCCAGGCTTGTCTTTTGTTTGGGTCGGAGAGCGAGCTTGGGAAGCTCATCAAAAATCTAAATTCCCGCGGTTTTACTGGGATTGGACAAAGGCAAAAAAAGCACTGGACGACAAAACCACCGCTTTTACTCCAAACGTTACATTCATCGTCGCTCTTCAAGAAGCTTTGAGACTCATTAACGACGAGGGAATCGAAAACACCTGGAAGAGACACGCAAGACTTAGAGACTGCACTAGAGAGTCGGTAAAAGCCATGGGCCTCCAAACTTTCACTAATGATGAAAGCGCAAGCGCTGCTATAACCTCTATCCTCCCACCAGCCAATGTGTCAGTCAACGACATCCGCAAGAAGTTAAAGAATGACTGGCAGATTGTAGTAGCCGATGGACAAAACGAACTAAAAGGTAAAATCTTTAGGATTGGACACCTTGGCTTTGTGAATGACCGTGATGTTTTGACGGCCTTGAATGCTTTAAGTTGTGTTCTTAAAGATTTAGGCCATGACCCGGGGACTTCTTGGCATGAGGAATATAACCGGGTTCTTAAGGGTTAAAATCCTTCCATTCTGTCATCCTGAACTTGTTTCAGGATCTATAATCCCCCACACCGACAATCTTATAGATACCTCACCTCAATCACCGTCCAATCAACTTCATAGACCCAACACTTATAAAATACAGCCCCGAAAGAGCCAAGCCAAGGATTCCCATATTTATTGGATCGGGGGTTGGCGTTAAAAAAGCGGCTAAAACAAAAGACCCAAAGAGCGCCTCGCGCCAAAACCGCAAAAGGACAAAAGAAGTTATAAAACCGGCAACCGCCAAAATAAAAAGCACGACCGGGATTTGGAAAGACAAGCCAAAAATACAAAGTATAGAAACCACCAAAGAAATGTAATAATCAAGGCTATATTGCGGCTGAACCAAAGCCAAATCTACACCAAAACCGAGCAGAAAATTTAACATTGGTCTTAAGGCCACAAAATAAGCAAAAGCGCTGCCAGCAAAAAACAAAAGCGGCCCAATCAAAAGAATCATCGAGGCAATTTGCTTTTCTTGGGGTTTTAGTCCAGGCCAAACAAAGCGCTGAACCTGAAAAGTTAAAAAGGGCAAGGAAAAAATAATGGCCAAAAACGCTGAAACACGTAAATAAACGAAGAAAAGCTCACCCGGTTTAAGCTGAAAAAAAAGCGTTCCCTTCGGAGCTAAAGATTCTAAAAGTTTAATTAAAATTGGTGTTATATAAAAAGCAGCCCCAAAAGCCAAAATTAAGAAACATAATACAAATAAGATTCTTGATCTAATCTCCTCTATATGATTTTCTAGAGAAATAAGCCCTGGAAGTATTGCCTCTT
>JANRMG010000048.1:0-2003 GCA_033761855.1 Candidatus Caenarcanales bacterium | reverse complement strand
CTTCGGGCATATTATTTTTTCTTTTTTCATCACTCTTTTAAAACGGATTTTTCCTTATTGTCTCAAAATTCTTTTAATCTTCTCTCTCTGACCGCTTTTTCGTCTCTTTTGGGTACTCCTTTTCCTGTATTGCCAAAAAGTTAAATATTTGGGGTCTAAGAGGCAATGCTCACCCTTATTATAAAAATATAGATGAATCCGTTTATCCCATTCGGTGCGTATTTCAGTAAGTTAGAAAAGAAAGATCTTGGTTATATTTGTTCCGGATTTATACTTTGTCTTTGTGCATGTGCCTTTTCAGCATTCACAGCACCAGTTCAGACAGGAAATATTCTAAGAAATACAGCACAACTTATTTCACCTCAACAAACAAAATCGGATACTTCTCAAAGTTTTGCAAAAGAGATTAATCAAAAAGAAATCAACTTAGCAAGATGGCTAAGTTTTAATCTTGGGTATCTTGATCAATCATTTACTGCTACCTTTAAATGCCAAGAAGAGGGCTGTAGCAAATTTTTCTTTCATCAAAGTATTCAAACTGTAGATTCTCTAATTGATCAAGTGCAAAGACTTAAATTAGACAGGAGAATTGAAGAGGACTTAGTGTCTTTCAGAACCTCTTTATTAAACCAAGAAGAAACCATCCAAACTGAAGGAGAATTCTTAAAGAACTATAAAAAGTTTTGCAATATTGAAGCAAGGTTACACAAAGCAATTTCAGAAAAATTTCATCTCCCAAATCTGCTTACCAATATAGAGAAATTTGAGAAGAAGAAAATCCAAACTCTTTTAAAGAATTAAAACATTCTAACTAACTACTAACTTCTCAAGCTCAACAATTATTCATAATCAGAATAGTTCGCTAATGTAATGATTAGCTGTCTCAGCTTTTCGTTAGCTGAATCTAAATAATCTTCAATTGTATTGAGCTCTAATTGAAGTGACTCGATGTTTTGTTTTATGTCTTGTAACAGCTCAGAGCTCATGAAAGACCTGATTAATTCTATGTGTTCCAACAATAAACCCTCTGTTTAATTCTTGGAACGTCAAAGAGACGAAGAGTTGGTGAAGGAATTCTAAGCTTTAAAGAATCAGCGGACTATGTGAAGAAGAAATACAAAGTTGGAGAAGTGCAAAAATTTAGTTGTTATGTGAAGTCTGTCATTGAGAAAGATGCTTCAACAGTTGCACCTTATGAAAAGCGTGTTCATGTTGAATTAGAGGAAAAGTCAAGCAAGACGAACGATTTCAGATAGAGACTTTTAAGAAAGATTACCCGGAATAATGGAAACAAAATTAGGTTACTCAAATACCTGAAGAGAAGCGCAAAGTATTTTGGGGCCTAGGAACAGCATTGAAAAAATGATGCTATTTGATGTGCAAGGAAACTTAAAAGAAAATATTGCAAATGGTCTTCAGAGAGCTCAACTGGATAAAGAGATTAGATTAACCCATCATACAAAAGAAGGTAATTTGGAATGAGTTGTTTTGAAGGATCAAGATTTTCTACTAATTAAATTCTTCTTTTAAAGGGAATTTCCTAGAGATTAAAAAATATCTGTAAATGGCGGCCGAATGAATAAGTTCATTAGAATAACTTTTATTTGAATAATTTTAAATTATACTTTTATGGCGTTTCAGCTTTGCTGCCGGGCTTTACGGGGCTCCGCTGCGCGGTCTAAACCCCTTAAATCCCTAACACATCAATGTTGAGTGCTGCGCACAATTATGTTTTCGGCATAATGCCTCTGTCGAATTCCTCGTGATTTGACTGCCTTTAAGGTTTGAAGACTGAATTTCAATCTTTGTGTAATTCTTGTGTAATTGCGCAAGGAAATAACAGGAATTAAAAAGAATTAGAGAGAACTCAAGAGAAAACCACCATCCATCACATGAGGCTTAAATAGAACTAAATGGAAGAAGAAGGAATCAGATCGATGACTAGAAGGGAGGACTGAAAATCCTCGTGTCGCCAGTTCGATTCTGGCTCTTGGCACCACTTT
>JANRMG010000047.1:0-11417 GCA_033761855.1 Candidatus Caenarcanales bacterium | reverse complement strand
GGAAAGTCTTTGTGCTACCAGTTGCCAGCCTTGATTCAGGGCGGACTAACGATTGTAGTTTCTCCCCTCATAGCCCTAATGAAGGATCAAGTTGATTCACTAACCAACAACGGAATAAAAGCAACATTTTTAAACAGTTCTTTAGACTCTAAAGAACAGAGAGAGCGGGAATTCCAGCTCGCAAACGGGCAGATTAGTATTCTTTATGTTTCGCCTGAAAAGCTTCTCTCAGAGGGTTTTTTGGATGCGATTGGAGGGATGCAAGAAAAACTTAAGCTCCAAAGCTTTGCTATCGATGAAGCCCATTGTGTCTCTGAATGGGGGCACGACTTTAGGCCTGAATATAGACAACTTGGTCAACTTAAACAGCGTTTCCCTTCTGTCCAAATAACTGCGCTCACAGCAACTGCGACTGAAAGAGTAAGGCAAGATATTGTTCATCAGCTTGGATTGCAGAATCCCTCGCTGCATGTTGGTAGTTTTCACCGACCCAATCTTCATTATCAGGTTAGAGCAAAAAGCAAAGAAAGTTATAAAGAGCTTCTAAAGCTGATAAAGGCTGACCTTAGTGCTTCGGTAATTGTTTATTGCCAGAGCCGTAAGAGCGTAGAGGGACTCGCTGAAAAACTAAGTGCTGACGGAATTCACGCTTTGCCCTACCATGCGGGGCTTAGCGCGTCGGAGCGAAATGCAAACCAGGACGCTTTTATTAAAGATAATGTTCAAGTTGTAGTGGCCACCATCGCCTTTGGAATGGGCATTAACAAGCCCGACGTTAGGCTGGTTGTGCACTTTGATCTCCCCAGGAACCTAGAGGGCTATTATCAAGAATCCGGGCGGGCTGGGAGAGACGGCGAAAAAGCCAATTGCATTTTGTTTTTTAGTTATGGCGATAAAAGTAAGGTCGAATATTTAATCTCTCAAAAAGAAGATGAACAGGAGCGTTTACTTGCGAGACAACAATTAAATCAAGTTATTTCTTATGCCGAGAGCTCTCTCTGTCGGACTAAAATACAGCTGCAATATTTTAGCGAAAAGCTAGATAAATGCAATCACTGTGATAATTGCCTTGAGCCAATGCCGGTTAAAGACCAGACCGTAAATGCACAAAAACTTATTTCTTGTATAGCCCGAACCAAGGAGAAGTTTGGCCTAAAATATGTTATCGATATTTTGCGTGGAGCTGATACAGAGCAAATCCGCCGTTACAAACATAATGAACTTTCGACTTACCAAATTGGCAAGGATTTAAACGCTCCGGTTTGGCAGCACTTTGGGCGCTCGCTAATTCACCAAGGAGTTTTGGCCGAAAGTCACGATGGATACGGGATTCTTAAACTTAACTCCGAGAGCATCAAGGTCTTAAAGGGCCAAAAGAAAATCTTTATTCATGAGCCACGCTTTGTATCTGCTGAAAGGCCCAGCCAGATTGAAAAAGACAGAGAAGTTATTACCGAAAAACTCGATGCGGTGTCGGAAGGTTTGTTTCAGAGGCTCCGCAAGCTGCGCAAAGAGCTGGCCGATAGAAATGCTGTTCCGCCCTATGTTGTTTTCCCTGATGCAACTCTAAAAGGAATGGCAACACGGAGGCCTAGAAACGATGCTCAGATGCTCTCTATCCCGGGTGTCGGCAATCGTAAACTGGAGCAATATGGAAGAGTTTTCCGGGAGCTCATTCAGTCTTATTGTATAGAGCATGATTTGCTTTGAAAGAGAAAATCTATTTCTTCAGCGCAAGAAAGATGTTTGAATAATTATCTGTCCAAAGTGTGGATTCTAGTATGGGTTTCCAGCCTGCTTTTAACAACTTTGGAACTTTGCTATTGTCTTTGCGAAGCACTACCGAATATTCTGAATTCTTACCTTTTTTGGAGAGTGCAATAAACCTTTCATCGCTCCTAGATATTGCATTAATCACCGGTGCCAATTTTAAATAACGGTTTGATATGTGGAAAACCATGAATCCATCGGTTGATAGATGGTTCTTGTATATGTCAAAAGCTTCTTTTGTGAGGAGATGAACCGGTATAAAGTCTGAATTGAAGGCATCTAAAACAAAAATGTCGTAAATAGACTTTGATTTGGCAACCTCTAGGCGAGCATCCCCGATAATTACTTTATTTTTGGCGGGGCTGTCTTTTAAATAAGTAAAGTATTTTTCAGCCATTGTTTTTATGGTTGAATCAACTTCGTAGAAATCCCATGCTTGCTGAGGCTTGCTGTATGTGGCTAAACCTCCAGTTCCCAAACCAATTATTGCAACATTCTTCGAATCAGGAAATGTCTGAAAGACATCAGCAATTGGTTCGCTAGCTGCATAATACATGCAAGGTACTTTTCTTTTATCGGCAGCTAAATATTGTCGTCCGTGGACAGTTGAGCCATGCTTCAGGATCCGGTGAGGAGCTTCCTTGCCTTTCTGAAAAATATCTATAACTTTATAGGTTCCAAAAAAACTTCTGTGCTGCGCAACAACGTTTAGTAATTTTTTTCCTTCAAAAGAGTTGTTGTTTTTTACTATCCAATAAGACAAAGCAATATTTATGAAAAAAAGAGCAAATACTGTCAAAACTCTTGATGTATTTATTAAATAAGTTGTAATTTTAGTTTTCGCTTCCAGAGGACTAACTAATGCTTCTTTTTGTGTATAAGCAAAAACTAAAATTCCCAACAAAACCCCAATAGGATATTCGTACAAACCATTAAAAATAAGCGGTGCAATCAAACAATTAAAAACTCCGCCTAGCATGCCTCCCAAGGCAATGCAAAGATAAAAAGTTGTAAGTTTCTTTGGCGAAGGCTTGTCCTGAGCAAGCTTTCCATGAAGAAACCAACAAAGTAAAAATAAAAGTAACAAACATATAAAAACTAGTATTGGAATGATTTGATGAGAATTATTAATAAAATTGCAGGCAAAACTGAAAATCCCCACCCAAATTATTAAGTGAAAAATTGGTTGGTTTTGCTTTATTAAAATTGGCTTGGGAGCGAAGACCAAAATAAAAGTGGACAAATAAACCACCAATGGCAGGGCCCAAAGTAAAGGGACAGGAGCAATATCAACGGTTATATATGTTGTTGAGCTCGATAATAAAGTTGAAGGCAAGAAGCTCAAAAGAATCCACCAAAGCTTTTGTTTAAGGCTTATTGTTTGTATAACTTCTTGTTCTTGGGTTGTCTCTGTGGTTGAAGCCGCACTTGTTTGTTCTTTGGCTTGTTTTTTTTGCAAATACCAAACACAAACTAAACCAAGCGCAATTAATAGTAAATTAACTACGAAAAGTCCTCTCCAAAGAACAACTTGCTGCTGAAGAGTGAGAGTGGCTTCTAAAAGCAAAGGAAAAGACAACAAACCCAAAATAGAACCAGAGTTGCTAACTGCGTATAAAACATAAGGATTAAAGCTTACAGAGAGACTTGCCAGCCAGTATTGCAAGATTGGAGTTAAGCTTGCAAGCAAGAAAAATGGCAGAGCCACCGAATAAATTGCAGTAGTAAGCAACCAAAGAATTGGATGGAGAGCAGGGTTTACCGATTCTGGCAATCTAAGACCCAAAGGTAAGAATACGCAACACACCAATAAAAGCCCAAGTTGAATAAGTTGTTGAACTTTTATTTGCTTAACTTCTTTGAGTGAAAAAGCCCATAAATAGCCGAACAGCAAAATGGTTTGAAAAAAAACCATACAACCGGTCCATGCGGCGGGAACGCCGCCTAAATAAGGAAGTATTTGTTTTGCAAAAACCAATTCAACCCAAAACAACAAAAAAGCACTAACAATTAAAGTTATTGAAAATAAAATTGGAATAAAAATTTGTGACCGTGAGCGGATTGATGGGGAAGGTGATTGGGGGGTGGAAGTCATTTAGGATAATAAATAATTTTTTAATCGTTGATTTAGTTATTCCCTTTGCGGGGTTTTTGTTAGCGGGTTGGGATTAAGGTGTTTAAGATACTTTCTTTTTCTTTGGATTGTTATTCCATGTAATGCCTTTTGCTTCAAAAAATATTTTCATTCTTTTGGTTTCTTCGGAACTGACATTGGAGACAAGGTCGTTGAAGAAGGCAGTTTCAAGTCTTTGACTTGAAGTGTGTATTATCTGTTGAATCTTTCTTGCAAAAATCCAAATGAAATTGTCTTCAAAAACAATTGTTTTCCCACTTAAATTTCTCAAAGTACTAACCTTTTGAGAATCAGGTCTTGTGAGGGTTCCTCCAGTGTGTACAATAGAATGTCTTAATTGCCATAAAACTTTTAACTCTTTACAGTCTTCATTATTGAAAAAATCTGTTGAAAAACCAAATGCTTTGAAATAGTTGTTAACTTTTATTGGATCATGCCATCCAGGGAGATTGTCCGCTAAATATAATCCAACAAAGCTTTTTAATCCTGAATGTTCTGGTTGGAAGTTGCGATAAGAGCATAACGAAATCGCATCTAACTTTATTGAACCATTTCCAGTGGATTCACTTGATTTTGCATCTTGGAGCATTTTAATAAATGATTTTTCATCGAAACTTTTTAAAAATATTGACATCTCAAAAATTCCAGCAAAAAGATGCTTTTGGTATGTTACAAAATGTCCCATTAGCGAAGGCAAAAAGGAAATGACTATTAGCTCTAAACTGGCATCTGCGTCATCTTGCTTAAATTTAATTTTGTGTTTTTTGAGCTTTTTTACATTATTTCTAAAATACTCAACCGCATCTTTTGCTTCTCTTGAGTATTTCAAAAAAGCATTTCCAGGACTTGTTGAATAGTCAGTGAATGTGACATGTTTTGCTTTTCTCTTCGAGTCATGTTTGAAATAATCAATAAAATCCTTTTTTGGTTTGCCTTTCTTTCTATTAGCTGTCATTTCGGAGCGAATTTTTAGTGTCTAGATTTATTTTTCCTACTTAGCTAGATACTAAAACATTAATATTCTTCATATGACTATAAATTCTTTCGTTTATTCTTCTAATCATAAGGTTCTACATAATCCTTTAAACCCAAAATACTTGACTTTTATTTCGCGACTTATTGAGCAAAACCTGCTTATCAAACAGCACTACTGATAAAATGAGATGCATTAACCTGTTTAATGTTGATTATGAGAGCACCAGCAGTTTATATTGATACCTCTGTAATTGGTGGTTGCTTCGATCCAGAGTTTCAACAGGAGTCCACTAAACTCTTTGATCTCATTGACAAAGCTATTATAAGCGGCTATTGCTCCAAAATTACTTTAAATGAAATAGAAAACTTTCTAAATCTTGATAAACAAAAACACCTCCTAAAGCTTGCAGAGAAGCTTAAAGTTCTTCCGTTGAACCAAGAAGCAATAGAGCTATCAGCTGAATATTTGAGGGAAGGTATTTTATCTCCAAAGTCCTTGTCAGATGCTCAACACATCGCAATAGCAAGTGTTAATAACCTAGATGTAATTGTAAGTTGGAACTTCAAACATATTGTAAATTTTAGAAAAATCCCTCAGTTCAATCTGATAAACTTGAAATTGGGGTATAGACAAATAGAGATCCGTTCACCTCAAGAAATTATTTATAGCTATGAGTGAAAAAGAATCCAAAAATATAGTAGATGAAGTTAGAGAAATCAGAGTGAAACATGCTCTTGAATCTTTCGAAAAAGACTATGCTTATCTCAAGCAGCAAGATCCAGATTTGTTCAAAAAATTAGCTGAAAATTTACTCTCTGATGAGAAAGAAAATAAAGCAGCATAAGAATCAGTCTTGCTAATTCACAAGCCAAATTCAAAAACAAAAAGTGATAATATCTTGGAACGCTTTTAATCCACGATTACCCGCATGACCCATTACAAACTAATCTCCTGGAACGTTAATGGCCTCCGGGCAATAGTTAAAAAAGACTTTTGGAAAATTTTAGAAGAACTAAACCCCGATGTCTTGGCTCTTCAGGAAACTAAATCCGATGACGAGATAATGAAAAAGTTTGTAGTCGAGCATCCAGACTATAAAATGTACTGGCACAGTAACCAAATTAAAAAAGGCTATAGCGGTGTAGCAACGCTTACCAAGATACCAGTGGAAGATTATTGCACCGGCTTTAAGATTGAAAGATTTGACCAAGAGGGCAGAGTGGTAAAAACAAAATTTAAAGACTTTACTTTTTTTAATATCTATTTCCCTAACGGAGGGCAGGGACCGCATCGAGTGGATTATAAAATAGAATTCTACGATGCTTGTTTAGCCCATATGGAAGAGCTAAGACAAAAAGGCGAAAAAGTAGTTATTGCCGGGGATTTTAATACAGCCCACCACGAAATCGATTTGCATGATCCAAAAGGGAACCAAAAAACTACCGGCTTCCTCCCAATCGAAAGAGCCTGGCTAGATAAGCTTGTGGAGCATAACTACATAGACACTTACAGATACTTTCATCCCGACAAAGCCGATATGTACACTTGGTGGGATATGCGGTCTTTTTCCCGGCCTAAAAACAAGGGTTGGAGAATAGACTATTTTTTCATAGCTCCAGAGCTCAAAGACAACCTAAAATCCGCCTCGATTTTGACTGATGTTTATGGCTCAGATCACTGTCCTCTGGGGATTGAATTGGAGTTTTAGTTTAATTAAATACTTGCTGTTCTTCTAAGCTTTTCTTTATTTTGTTTTAGAGAGACAAAGCAAATTAAGCAAAGACACGCGAAGTCAAGAGCTAGACCTCCCCATGCCATAAAACTAGAGACAAGGTTCAAACTTTGTTTAGAAACACTTTTAAGAAGAGGCATAGCCGCCAAAGGAATAACCAAACTGAAAATTTTGACCATAACAAAAGGTTGAATAATAGACTGAGTAGAAAGTTTGATTGATGGTTCCAAATCAATCTTATAAATTAAGAGGGTTAAAAAGGAAATAAAAATAATCAAAAAAGCAGTCATTCCAATAGAACTAATAAAATAATTCCCCAAATCGACGATGAATTGAAGAGGAGTATATTGAAATAATGCTGCATTGAGTGAACCAACTGAATTAATCATTGATTGGTACAAAATTAGTTTGCCAATTTGAGGCAAGAGGTTGATTATAAAATTAACTAATGAAAGATAGAAAATATTCATTGAAGTCTGTTCCCAATCAGAGCTGCTTAAGTTTGTCTTCAAATCTTTTTTCCAAATCTCTTTCCAAAATATTTGCCAGCTCATTCTGATTTTTGTTAAATCCAAGATTTTGAGATTTAAACCAAGTTCTAATTTTTTTCTAAGTCTGAAATAGCTTATAAGAACAGTAAATAGAATAGCTAAAGTACAAAAATTAAATGGAACATTGTTATAGAAAGACAAAAAATAAAAAATGCTTTTAAAATACTGGAATAAATATTCTTGAAGCGCTCTTGAAGGGTTAATTGCCAAACTAAGATGAAAAGTTTTTAAAATTAAATAAACCGGAATCTGTGTTTTTAGAACAAGAAAAATTAAATAATTTGTGTTGTCTTTTGTTAAGTTCTTAATGAATAAAGATAAAAGAAAATAACTGGCTGTCCCTATCCAGAGAATTTCTCCGAGAATAGAAAGAAAATTAGAAAAAAGAATTGAAATTAGAAATTTACTAGTTAAATAAAATTTTAGTAAAAAGCAAAGTTGAATTATAAAACTGACAATGTAAAGCAAAACAAATTGTGAAAACAAATTCTCAATGGGGTTTGCAATAGGTTCATCTTGACTGGTTTCTTTAGCCGTTGATTTTCCAATTAAGATCTTTCCAAACTTTAGAAGCTCTTTTGTAAATAAATTACTAGTAAAATCCTTTAACTTGTCAGTTTGAGTCATATTTTATTTTGTGGGATAAATTTTTTAATAGTGTAATCAAAAAGTGTAGGGTCTTCAATTGATAATTGGATTAATTATTCAAAAAGCCTTTTTGATCCAAGTAACTCAAAGATTCTTTAGCTAAACCAATAATTTTGTCACCAACCAAACTTACAAATTCTTCTAAAGCAGCATCGCTCTTAAAGTGACTGTTAAAAGTTTCTTCCAGCTGGTCTGAAGTGTACTTATCAGAGCGTAAAAAACTAATCAGTTTTTCTCCAATATTTTCTGATGAGCCGCTTTTAAGATTTGTATTTGCCATTTGTTGATTATTAGCAAAGCTTCGCAATTCATCATAAACAACTTTGTAGGTTGCGAATTGGTCGTCTGGCTCTGGGTAAAGGCTTAGCAGCCAGCGTAGCCAGTTAATTCGTTCTTTACCTGTGCGCATAACGGTGAGTGTAGCCGCATCAGACATAAACTGATCCCAAGTCAAGTTGTTTGTAAAAATTCCGGAAAGTTCTGCAGAGTCTTTAAATAAATTTTTTGGATCTCCAGGCTGGTTTGTATCAAGCAAATCGTCCACATCACTAAGTTCAAAAAGTTTGTAATTTAAAATACGACGATTTACAAAGTGTGAAAGCTCATTAATCTTTATGCCATCTTCGGTTAATTTATCCGGTTCAGCAGCTATTTTACTTGGATTAATAAAAATAGTTCCTCTGAAAGTTATTCCGGAGGCATTCACTCCATCGAACTCAAAATATTGTTTATTTTCTAAAAACGTCGTGTCTTCAAAATTATATAAACTGTTTAAACCAGAAGTTAAAGTGCTTGAAAAACCGCGAGTGATTCTATTAATGCTTCTAAACAATACCCCTTCTTTTCGAATATCTTGAAAGCTTTCTCCGTAATAAGCTTCTTGCATAATGTCTTGATCTGCAAAATAACCATGTTCTGCCAAATATTTAGTTGATTCTATTTCATCAAATTTTCTATCAAAAAGCTTTGTCAAAGCTTCATCTGGAAAATCTGCCATTTTGGCAATCACAGCCAATCCAAAATAACCATTGTTTTTAAAAGTATTTTGTATTTTGCTAAAGGCATAGTTCATTTTACTCATCAAAAGAACTAATTTTTGTTCTTCATTTAATTGTCGATTGCCTTTATGACTCGTTAGAAAAGGCATTAAAACTTCATTTAAATAGTTAGCAACTAAAACGTAAGAGGCTCCTGTTTTTTCATAAAAATCATTTTCATTTCGGATAAACGATTTTCCGCCCAGTTTTTGGTTTACAAATTCTTCGCTCAGCCTCTCCAATTCTTGTTTTTCTCGGTCGCTGCTATTTAAAACAGCTGAAAATGTATCTTGATTAGTTAAGTTTGTATTTCTGATTGCCATTCTTGTAGGTTGATTTGCATAATTCTTATCTGCAAATTCTTCAATAGTTGACTCTCTTAGCTTTTGATTTGCCCAAATTCTCATTATTCACAAGGAAAACCCTATGAACTTATTAAACAAAGCCCATGTTAAGAGAGTTTTATTAATTGTTAGAAAAGTTTTGGCTTTAATCAAAAGACAATATTAATCAAGCAAATTAAAAGTTTACTTTTGTTCTTGAGATTCAATTGGAGTTTTAGTTTGTTTTTAAACCCAAACAAATGATTTTGGAAACAAGGGAGCTTCAAATCTTTTCCCTAAACGATCTAAAGATGCACCGTAAGTTTTATGGTTAGATGGATCTGATTTACCAAGATCTTCTAAAGAAGACTTAAGTACTTCAGGAGGTACTTGACCTTCCGAAGCTATTTTTGCAGATTCTGATGCTTTCTTAGGACTGTCATTAGATGCAAATAAACTAAAGAATCCTGAAAGAATTCCACTTTCATCATCTTTTGGTTTGTGAACGTCACTATGAAAAACTTGTGCCTTTCTATTGGCTGAACTATTAAAAACACCATATGATAGTCTGGATTCTCATATTTAATTTGTTAAAAGTTTGACGATAAGATTAAATACTTTAAACATTAGATGGTAAAAATCATAAATTTTAAATATTTATTTAACTTTCTTTATTCCAGAGCCTTATTGCAGAAGTGATTTAAAATACAAAAAAAGCAATTGAAGATTTTTTTACTTTTAAATGTAATCTTGTAGCTGCTGAATTAATGGGCTAAAACAAAAAAAAGACAATTTCTAAATTAATCAGTAATGTTCACTAAATAATTGATTCAAAAATATAAAAAATAGATTAATATTAAGGAGAAATTTTGACTTAATATGTCAAATGTCTTCTTGTAATTGCAAGCTACTTAAAAATCAACCCGAAAAAATTCGAGATGTCTAAAAAAAATTCTATTAGTATTAAAATCGCTGGTGCCCAAGGCCAAGGTGCAGGTTCTGGAGGACAGGGATTAGCAAAAGTATTCAAGAGAGCCGGTTGGCACGTATTTGGTCTTTTCGACTACATGTCATTGATCAAAGGTGGTCACAGTTTCTTTCAGATTACCTTTTCTGACGAGGACGTTTATGCAAACTCCGAAAAAGTTCACTTGGTAGTTTCCTTCGATCCACAAAATGTCCAGGAAACCATCACCGACATTCAAACTCTTCATGAGGGCGGTGTATTCATTGTTGATGATTCGACACCAGTTAAACCCGAGATTGAAGCAGCTCTTAAAGAAGTTGGCGCTCATCTTTGCCCAATTCCGATGGTTAAATACGGAACCGAAATCGGTGGCAATAGAATTATGGCTAACACAGTTGCTCTCGGAGCGGTTGTTGGTTTATTAGGCTTACCTTTTGAGACTCTCGATTCCATCGTAAGAGAAAATTTCGCTAAAAAGAGCAAAGAAATTGCCGACCAAAACTCTGCCGTTGCAGAGGCTGGTTACAAGTTTGGAAAAGAAAACTTTACAAGTAAATTTAACTTTACAATGCCTGCTCTAAATCCAGCTAAAGTTGGAGACAGCATGCTTATTAATGGTAACGAAGCCATTGCCTTTGGTTCTTATGCGGCCGGATGTAGATTCTTTTCTGCCTACCCAATGACTCCTGGAACCTCTGTATTTGAGTGGTTTACTAAGCAAAACGCTAAACTCGGCGTTGTAACTAAGCACGTAGAAGACGAAATCGCAGCTATTTGTATGGCAATCGGAGCCGGTCAAGTTGGTGCAAGAGCCATGACTTCCACTTCCGGAGGCGGTTTTTGTTTGATGGTTGAAGCTTTAGGGTTGGCTGCAATAACTGAAGTACCAGTTGTAGTGGTAAATGCTCAGCGTGGAGGTCCTTCTACCGGATTACCAACCAGAACCGAACAAGCCGATTTACTCTTTGCAGTTAACGCTTCCCACGGTGAATTTACCAAGTTTGTACTTGCACCAGGAACAGCCGAGCAGTGCTACGACATCGGTGCCAGAGCCCATAATTTGGCTAACAAATACCAAGCTCCTGTAATCATTCTTACAGACTTGTTAATGGCTGATCACCTTCGTGACACAACAAAAGATGCTTATTACAAGCCCGAAGTTGACTTAGGTAAAGTTGTAACTAAAGAAGACTTAGATAAGCTAAGCCCAGATGAACGTTATTTGAGATTTAAATTCACTGAAGATGGTGTTTCTCCTAGAGCCCTTCCTGGACATCCA
>JANRMG010000046.1:0-4475 GCA_033761855.1 Candidatus Caenarcanales bacterium | reverse complement strand
CCAAGAAGTATTTTGAAGCAACCTTGGCTTATGTTTCTGCTGCCTTCAATCTTGTGCTTAGACTCTTTGGCTCTTTTGCTAATCTTTCTCTCTAGTTTAATCCGCACCATTAGTTAGTAAAGCTTTGAAATAATTCTTCCCAAGAATAAAGTTGTTGGTCTGCTTTTGCCCCTTGTCCAGTAATTGATAATACTTGATCAATTAAATATCTTCTTTCTAATTGATTGCTTCTATCAAATTGTTCTTCTTTAGGCAGTATTGACACTCTAGCAATTCTTGTTGCCAGATCCTTTATGGCTTTTTCTTGTTTTAAATCACTCCATCTTGAAAATTGAATTTTCATAAAACCCGCCAAACCTTAAGAAAATATTTAGATAGAGTCTAGACAACAAATGTATAAAAAACAACTATTTAAAAAATTTTTTAACTAACTTTACAAGTTTATATTTAAAAAAAACACTCAATTCATTCATCCGGTAGGGATTGTTGAAAATTTTATTTTACAAAGTAAAACCTTATTGCCTTTAAAAAAATACAAAACAACAAAACCATTAAGACTTTAAAGAGACTTTTAAAAAGACTGAGTTAAACTTTAGCTAACACATAAATTGCTTCTTAATTCTAAACTTAATGCAAAATTCTTTCCCACGCCGCAAGTGTAAACAAATAAAAGTACGTAATGTCCTCATCGGAGGGGACGCTCCGGTCTCCATTCAATCCATGTGCACAACCAGCACCGATGATATTGAAGCGACCCTAACCCAAATACGAGCTTTGGCTGTGGCTGGATGCGAGATTGTGCGAGTTGCTGTGCCAAATATTCAAGCGGCAGAGGCTTTGCCAACAATAGTTAAAGAATCTTTGATTCCAATAATTGCTGATATTCACTTTGACTGGAGATTGGCTTTAAAATCTATAGAAGCTGGGGTCGATGGGTTGCGCCTAAACCCAGGAAATATTGGCAAGAAAGAAAGAGTGATGGAAGTCGTTGCCGCCGCCAAAGAAAGATTGATTCCGATCCGCATTGGGGTTAACGCTGGCTCTTTAGAGAAAGACAAAGCCGAAAAATTTCCGAATGATACTCCCAGAGCTATGATTGAAAGCGCTCTTTACCATATTGGCATTTTGGAGGATTGCGGTTATGACCAAATTAAAATTTCCCTCAAAGCCAGCGACGTTCCAACCATGATTGCGGCCTACCGTTTAATGTCGGACAAATGCGAATATCCTCTCCACTTGGGCGTTACCGAAGCTGGCCCTCCGGGAACTGGATCCGTAAAGTCTTCAATTGGAATAGGCACTCTTTTATCCGAAGGCATTGGCGACACCATAAGAGTTTCTTTAACAGCCGATCCAGTCAAAGAAGTGGAACTTGCCAAACAGATTTTAAGAACAATTGGACACCGCAAAGATGGCTTAAACCTGATTAGCTGCCCAACTTGCGGAAGAATAGCTACCAAGAACTTCGAGGAATGGGTTCAGAAGGTAGAAAAAGAACTTGATGCTTTGAACTTGCCTCTAACAGTGGCCGTAATGGGCTGCGTTGTAAATGGCCCCGGAGAGAGCGAACACGCCGACATTGGAGTTTCTTTTGGTGGCCTTGGCCCCGATGGAGTGCCAGTAGGGATTTTAGTTAAGGGTGGAGAAATAATTATGAAGCTGCCCGAAGACCAATTGATTCCCGCTCTGATAGAGGAAGCAAAAAAGGTGGCCAAAGAGAAAAACTTAATTAAAGTTTAGCAATCCTTTCTTCTAAAAAACCCTTCACTTTCACCAATTCATCGTCTATTTGCGCGGTAAGAATTACTGCTTCTTTTTCAAAACCCTCTTCTTGTATATCCTCAAGCTGTTTACAAATTTGCGAAAGCTGTGTTGCACCGAGCTCTTTGCTACAGCCTTTAATATAGTGAGCCAATTTCTTTAATGCTTTTACATCACCATTTGCAATAGATTCCTTGATTGATCTAAGCCCTGAATCGGTATTAACCACAAAATCATTATAAACTTCTTTTAAGAGCTCCTCATTTCCAAGCTGATTAATTCGCTCAACTAAATTATTGTCGAAGACCAAAGCATCTTTTGATTCAGACTCAATGTGTAAGGGTTTCTCAGGCTCAATTGACTTTTCTATTAGGGATTGACCGCTTTCAATCGGCGGTTTAATAAATATAGACAAGGCTTCTTTGAGGTCTTCGAACTTAAGAGGTTTAGGAATAAAATGATTCATCCCAGCTTCAAAACATTTGTCACGATCAGAATTCATTACATTGGCCGACAATGCCACAATTGGGATATCTTTATTAGAATTATTGAGTTCTCTTAACTTTGAAGATGCTTCAAACCCATCCATTCCAGGCATTTGGCAATCCATAAAAATTATGTCACATTCAAAAGTAGGGTCAGAAAACTTCTCTAGAAGCTGAATTCCATTGTTAAGTGCTTCAACCTTACAGCCCATTTTTTGCAGCATATAAACGGCAACTTTTTGGTTCACAATGTTATCTTCAACGACCATTGCTTTTATATTGTGAAAATTAGTTATTTCTTCTTTATTTTGCTTGTTAGGTTTTGTTTTTTGCTTGCTTAGTGCAAATTTCAAATCGCTGCTTTTCACCGGTCTTGAGAGATATCTTATATCTTTTTGATCGGGTTTTATATATTTTTGATAGCTCTTATTCCTTGGTTCAATGATTATAAAGACCGTTTTTTTGTCTTTAGCTCTTTGGAATATCTCTTTCCATACGGCTGCATCAGCTGCTTCAAAATTTCTAATATTTAAAATAATAAAATCATAAGAAGAAATTTCGTTATGGTTATTAAGCTTTTTAAATGCTTCACTCAAAGAGGCAAAGCTCAAATTTCTGGTTTTTAAAGAATCCAGATTACGACTTAAAATCTCTCTGCTAGAGTTTAAGTCATCTATTAACAAAACTTTTTTATTAGTAATTTCGTCTGTAATTTTTTCTCTTTCATCTTCCAATGAGTTATTCAAATTAAAAAGACTTTCTAAGACAATGCAATATTGTTCATCTTTGCGGTTTGTATAAACGCTTCCATTGAGAAATTCAGCCATTTGTTTAGTGGCTTTATAGGTCAAACTTACTCCGCTAGCTTCTATTTCTCGGAGAGTGGGGATTAAAGCCAAAGAAGAAGAACGACTAGAAAACTCAATATGCAAACGCCCTTTGTAGCCGTAGAAGTCAGTCTCCATTAAACCAACTTCAATTAAGACAATTCCATCATTGGAAAGATCCACAAGAATATTTATAAGATTAGTAATAATTTGCCGAATTTTTCTGGCATCGCCGATTATACCGCTCAAAAGATTGAGGTTGTAATCCAGAACAATTTCCACTCCTTTGTCTTCGGCCTTTAAAGAAAGACTTTCCACAACATCTTCTAATAATTCTCTAAAATCAATGGGGGCGTTTTCCACTATCAGCTCATCGTTTTCAAGCTTTGCCAAATCGATAATGTCGTTGAGGATTGTTTGAACTCCTTCGGCCGAATAGTTTATTGAAGTTACATATTCCTTTTGACGCGGCTCCAGTGGAGTATCTAACAATAAACCAGCCATTCCCATTATTCCATTTAGAGGGATTCTAGCTTCATAGCTAATGGTTCGTAAAAATTCATAAACGGCACTTAGCTTGCCCCAAGCCAAGTCTCTTTCGTTGCTAAAAAGTTTTACTTCGTCAAGCGAATTTTCGTGTTCGCTGATCATCCTCTTCTGAAGAGGTTTTAACAATAAGATCCAACATAAAGTCAGAGTCAAAAGAAAAACAAAACCCAATACCGTAATAAGAATCATTGCTTTGGTGTAAAGGCTTTCAGTCCTCTCATAATGGAGCTCTATGTTTTCTAGTGCGGTTTTATTAAATTGTTCTAGGCTCTTAATAAGACTTATTAGCTTTTGATTTACTTGCTCATCTTTGGCTTTTATAGAGGCTTTAACCTCTTTGAAAGCTTTTTCTGACTCTTTAATTTCTGTGCGGATTAACTGGCCTTGTTGAGTGAAATTCTCTGAATTGCCAAATAAATTTTTGTTTTTTGTCCAGCGTTGTTGATAGCCTTCATCGGCTTTATTGAGCATATTAAGATTAACCTCAATATTTTTAAGAATTTTTTCCTTGGAACTTGCCTTGTCTTCTCCGAAGGAACCTAAGGTATAACTCTTTGCCAGATCAACGGTTTGTTTACTTAAATAAACTTGCCAACTTAAGCTTCTAATCGTTGAAGCATGAAAACTTTGGGTTTTCAAAACCCAAGATAAAATAAATAAAGTGCTAAAAAAAATAAAACCAATTAAGAGGGCAGAAGACAAAATGGAAAGCTTATAATTTTTCTTTATTGCTTCTGTCATTTATTCTTATAGTTTTCGACCCGATATTTTGCTTATACCCTTTTAAAACTGGGTATTAAGTCGTTTATATCCTTCATCTTGAGCCAGACTTAAATATTTTCTTAAATTAAAG
>JANRMG010000045.1:0-6013 GCA_033761855.1 Candidatus Caenarcanales bacterium | reverse complement strand
CCTTATAGCCTCTACAGGCTTAGAATATCGGCGGCGAAGGGGTAATAGCATTGATTGGAGCAAAATTCTAATTTTCTCCTCTTTCATCATAAAGATTTTGGCAATTTCGTCGCAATCAAATCCATAGGTAAAATAAAGATTGAATATTGCCCTCATGTGTGGGGCTTCCTCACTAATAACCCGAGCTATTTGGTCATGTTCAACAAAGTCGTCAATTTGGGACTTTGAAATCAGCGCATCGTACTTCTTGCTCATATTTTGACGCTATCATACAATTTTAGAATGAGAAATATTTTAATTCTCGCTTTGTGCATAACAAAGCTCGATCTTATGAGCGCTGTATGCGCCCAGCAATGCAGGTCGGAGCATTATCAAACTGGCGACTATTTGGAAAAAAATAAAAAGAAAATTTGTCGCTGTATTGATGAATTCGATTCATCTTCATTTCTTGGTAAACCCTTAACACCAAATTCCTATATTTCAAATGAATAAAATTGTTGTTGATATTTGGTTTGCTGCTCTTGTTTTAACTACTATCGTGCTGGGGGTTTTGTGCCGCTTAAAATAGCTGAAGAGTATAAATCATTGTGGGATTCGGTTATTAATGATGTTGGACTTGAAAAAGAGTTGGCGATTATTGAAAAAAGAATTATAGCAGGGGTTGACTCTTATCTTCATGTAGCCAATGAGCTTGGAATTCCCTGGGAGATTGTGGCATCAATTCATGAAATGGAATCAGATTGTCACTTCGGAACTCACCTTCATAATGGAGACCCGCTTTCATCGAGAACTACTCACGTTCCCAAAGGAAGACCCAAAGCTGACCCCAAAAATGGAAGTGTATATACTTGGAGTGAATCAGCAATTGATGCTTTTATTTATCAAGCAGGTGTGAGAAATGTAGCGCTCTCATTTATTAGGTGGAATGTAGAGGGTGCTCTTGGGTGGCTTGAAGCTTGGAATGGGTATGGGTATCGAAAACGCAACATAAATTCGCCTTATTTGTGGGGAAAAACAAACCACTATCAAAAAGGACTGTTTACCTCGGACGGAAAATTTAATCCCGAAGTGCGAACAAAACAAATTGGTTGCGTGCCTATCTTAAAAAGATTGGGATTTACTCCGGTATAAATTGGACCAATTTACTTACTGATACTGTGCGTATTCCCTAATTTTTCAACTCTGACATAATGGGTTATTCAATTAATTCATAAGGTGGCCTTTACTTGCAAATCAGAATAGAGCAAAACCCTATAATGCTGGGGCTTAACGTAAGATACCGACAAAAAGACGGGAAATTTACGACCTCTTTAGCTAAAGCAAACAAAATTTATTTACGGGTTCCCAAAAGAAAAAGAGAAGTTGTCCTTGATGTTTCTAAAATTAGAAGTGCTAAGGCAAAAGAAAATTACCTCTCGGACTATCTTTCAAAATTTACTGAGAAAACAACTTCAAAAAAAGACAAAATTCATCCCGTTCTAACCAAATCTCAGTTTTTGTATTTTACAAAAGATTGGGGATATACCGACAACATCTCAAGAGCTGCAACGGCTTTTGTTCTAATTCCTGGTAGAAAAAAAGAAATTGAAATTGATCTCTCCCATCTCAGAACTGGAAGAGATAAATCTCAATATCTTTCCGATCTCGTTTATGAAGCTTCCAAAATTGTCTCGCAAAAGAAGGAGCGAGCCGCAAGGAAGAAAGTCCAAAAGTTAGAGAAAAAAGTTTTGCCCCAAGTTCTGCTTGAGAAAAAAGAACTTCTTCCTAAAAAAGATTCATCAAGGCTAGAGCGAGAAGTTCAAAGAGAAGTTGAACAAGCAATTGTAGACAACAATAAAAAAATTCCTGAAGCGGAATTTAAACCCTCTGAATCGGTTTTTAAGGTTTTGCCAAGATCGAAGGATAACAAGTCCACTAGGCGTGCCAAAGCAATTCAGAAATATTATTTTAATTTAAAAGAAAAAATTCCTGTCAACACCGTAGAGGAGAGAAAAATTTCTCCTGTTACGGTAAAATCTTATTTTAAAGGTCTTCGCAAAGAGATGGATAAGGTTTACAAATCTCACGGGAATACCGAATACTATATTCGATTAAACCAAGATACCCAAGGGCTTCCAAGTTCCGACAAAGGATTCGGCGGCTATTCTCAAAAAAGGCGAAAAATAAGATCACGCGCTGATCTTGAGGATTACTTGCAAGTCATGGAAGAGTTTTATATTGATAACATGAATACTTATTTGGGACGGTCTATTGCTGGACTTATGACCTTAACTGGTTTTACAGTTGAGGCCACCTACCCAAAAGATGTAGTTTTGGATGAAGCTACTTTTTCGACACGGAAGCCGAAGAAAAAACGAGTGAAACGTGTCAAGAAAGAAGTTCAGAAACCTAATCGACCCACTAAAGCTAGACGTTGATAAAGTCATTCCTCGCTATGCTGTGTTTGACATCGAGTCAAACAATTGGAAAGACCTGGTTGTTCTTGGCTACTATGACGGCGAAAATTTTGATAAATTTAGAACCGTTTCACAATTCTTGCGAAACGTAGCAGAGCTTCACGGTAATCACACAATTTTTGCTCATAATGGTGGCACTTTTGATTTTAATTTCATTTTAGAGAGTGTAATTTGTGGCGACTCTCAGGAGGATTGGGAGCTAGTTGAAGTTCTCCCAAGAGGCGCTGGGTTTCTCACAGTAAAAATAAGATCGCGAGAGGAGCTTGAGGTTTACAAGTTTGATTTGGGCTATTCTCAGCGCGAAAAAGTAGAGCTTACCTTTCGCGACTCTCTTGCCATGCTTCCATTTTCGCTCAAATCTCTCACCGAAGCGTTTAAAACAGAGTGCGCCAAGGGTGAGTGGGACCACAAAAATCACTTTAAATATTTTGAAGATGAGAAATTAACTGAGTATCTAAGAGATGATTGCGTTGGTCTCTATCAAGTTTTAGAAAAATATTTTAATTGGCCTCTTGTGCGCGGTAGCGGAGTAAGTTTTACGGTTGCCTCACAAGCTCTCAAAATTTTTAGAACCTTTTTAAAGAAAAGAATAGAAGGTTGCCCTGAATCGGTAGACGGATTTGTTAGACAAGCCTATTTTGGTGGGAGAACTGAGATTTTTCGCCCCTACTTTAAGAGTGAAACTCCTGAAGATAAAATTTCCTGCTACGATGTAAATTCTCTCTATCCATCCGTAATGTATGAGTGCGATTTCCCCACAACCTTTAAATGTTTTACCAAATCATATAACCCAAAAGCTTTGGGATTTTACGAGGCAGAAGTTGAAGTGCCAGAAGATATGTATGTTCCGGTTCTTGGGACGATGGTTTACATCTCTGATAGGTGCGATGAGTGCGAAAAAAATAAATTGAAAAATTGCACTCATCCCAAACAGGTCTTCAAAGCTTCTGATAGCTCGGAGGGAAAACTTATATTCCCCACAGGAAGATTTTCGGGTGTGTGGAGCACCAATGAAATTGAATACGCAAGATCACTTGGCGTAAAAATTATTTCTACTGGAAAAGGCGCAATTTTTGAAAATGGTGGAAAAATATTCAAGCCATTTATTGAAGAACTTTGGAAGATGCGCCAGCAAGCAGAAAAAGATTCTGTTGACTCCTTTCTTTGCAAACTCATCATGAATTCCTCTTATGGGAGATTTGGACTCAACTTAGACCGAGAGAAATTGGTTTTTGATGATGGAGAGATGGAAGGAAAACCCGCAACTTATGAGTTTAATACAGGCAAAACTCATAAATTCATAGTTGATGGTAAAGAGGTCGAAGCCCCTATTGTGTTTCGCTTTCTTAAAGTTGAAGAGAGAATAGAGAGTTTTTCAAATGTAGCAATTGCGGCATGGGTCACAGCCGAAGCGCGACTCAAGATGCACAGGCTATATATGAAAACGATAAAATATCTTTTTTACACCGATACGGACTCAGCATTTTTAAGTTGCCATTTTGAGAGTTCCAAAAAATTGGGTGAATTCAAATATGAGTATTCAGCAACGGAAGCTTGCTTTCTTTTACCCAAAACTTATGCGCTTGCAGGAATTACAGGATTACAAAATAAAAAAGGTGAGTTCATAAAAGCCAAAGCTGTCATTAAGGGTATCAACTCTGAGGCCGTAAAAGCGCGAGGCGTAGAGGTGCGCGAGCTTTATGATATGGTTGAAGGCGATTTTAAAAGATTATCAAGGAACCCCGTGGCAGCTCTCACGTTTCAGATTGAACCTAAGTTTGCCAAAGTAAAAAGCGCCATGCGTCGGGGAACTTTTCTTTACGTTGAGGAAGGAAAAGAAAAGCAAATTAAATCTAGGTATTCAAAGCGTGAAATTTATCTTGATACGGACGGGAAATACAACACCAGGCCCCTTCATATAGAAAACGGATTTTGCAAGAACTATCGAGGCGGCGAGCTAAATGTTATCGTCAACAAGAAGAAAAACAAGAAGTCTCTTAAAATTGACTTGCAATAGAGGCTTAACCTCGGTAACGAGATAGTACAAATAGGGAGGAAATTATGGTGTATTATCTTTTATTCGTGGCGGGTGTTTTAGCTATTTCGATATACTACCTGTTTAAACTAATAAAACTAAATGTTCCTTTAGCTGAAGAAATTGAGCGTTTAAATAGTCGAATCTGGCACCTTGAATTAAAAGTTCCCAAAGAAGAAGTTGCTTTTGAATGGGGTATTCGCGAGGAAAAAGCTTTTGAGCTTTACAAAATGAGTGCCTGTTGTAATCCCCAAAACGCGGTAGAGGCTCTTGAAATGGTAAATAAATTCTATTTAGACTTGCAATCTTATAAAGAAAAATTAAATTCCGAGGCGAACAATGGGTCGATCACTTCTTAGTAAACCAAGGCCGTGGAAAAAGAAGGCCCCCAAGTTTGTACCAATGAAAAAATCATCACAAAAAGACACCGATAGAATGCTTGCCCTGTCCGTGGCTCTAGTTGTGTTTTCAATTTTGCTTTTGTTTTTCGTTCATCTATAGAAAGGAAATATTATGCGTATTAATGAATGGTGTAGAGTAGCTCACGATTTAGCTGTTAAAAAGGGATGGCACGAGGGACCCCCACGCGATACTGGCACCCTTCTTATGCTCATGGTAAGTGAGCTTGCCGAAGCCATGGAAGAAGATCGCAAAGGTAATCCACCCATATACCAAATGCGAAGAAAAAATTATTCTGAGCCAATGGTGACGACTCCCCATGATGCTGATTTTCATGGGCTTGCTGCAATTCATAATAATCCTGATCTTCCCATTCCAAAACCAGAAGGTTTAGCCGTTGAGCTTGCCGATTGTGTAATTCGGATTTTTGATTTTTGTGGCGCTCACAAAATTGATCTTGAGTCAGCTATTGCTTTAAAACATAAATACAATGAGACAAGGCCCCACCGTCATGGCGGCAAGAAATACTAAATTAGAACCCGTTCTTAAAGCTGGACCCACCAAGGAAAAGAAGCAATACAGGCTTTGTCTTGGTGGGTGCAATAAAAAATTTAAAACATATAAAGTTATAAGAATTTGTCCAAGCTGTAAGGGCAAAGAGTTCGATCATCTAACTGATTACGGCGTCATGATAGAGGAAGACAAATGGACCAAAACGAATTGGTGTTAATTTCTGGCAAACAAGGTTCTGGAAAATCTACTCTCGCAAAAGGGATTACTGAGAGCCCACTTATGACCGAGTTATTTCCCAACATTCACAGAGTCAAGTTTGCAGATTTTATTTATGAGCAACATGATTCTATCGCGAACAATTTACGATTTTGTGGAATTGATTCAGTTCCCGATAAAGACGGGGAGTTATTGCAAATACTCGGTGCTCACTTTAGGAAAAAATATGGTGCCGATTTTTTTGTTAATATCGTAAAAAACAAAATAAAGGCCACGATTGATACTCATTGCGGAGGAAATCTTTTTGTGATTGATGATTGCAGGTTTCCAAATGAGTTCAACGCTTTTCCCTTTGCTTTCTCTGTAAGACTTATTGCACCCGAGGATGATAGGC
>JANRMG010000044.1:0-2587 GCA_033761855.1 Candidatus Caenarcanales bacterium | reverse complement strand
TTACGAAATGTTTTTAGAAGATTTAAATAGGGTATTAAATGAAATTCAAAAAGAATTTTCCATACCTGTATTTTTATTCTGGAAAGAAATTGATCATCACCAAGATGAAAAGGGAATATTTGGACCAGCACAGCGAATTATTCGTGTATCTCAAAGGCAAAACAATTTTACAGTTTTATACAACAATCCGCACTCCCCATCAGCTTCACTTGAAGCATCTATTTTAGATTTAGCTTATTTTATGAAAGTTTTTCAGGACGGCGCTTATATTCAACGAATTCCAAGAGCTACTCTTCTCAATCTAATTTCAGACGTAATAAAAGGTGTTCTCGACGATATTGGCTTTTCGGCTTTTGGAATTATTCCTGAAGGTATCCCAAACATAGCCCAACACGCCAACAATAGTGAAATTTTTAATCAGCTTTTTGACTGGATTCAAGATATCCCGGTTCTTGCTGGTTTTGTTGGTGGAATTCAGTCAGTGGAAGTCAACAGAGAGTTTTATGAATCACATCCTCAGGCTCTGGAGGAACTTAGATTACAAACCGCAGTCAAAATGCACCAAGAAGTTTTAGCTTCTAAAAAAATAAACGATTTGCCTGTCTTAATCGCTGCTTATGAAGAACTTATAAAATCAAACTATAAAGGACACACATATAAAAATATTAAAAAGAAAATTCAACAAAACAGATTTCCTAAATCTTTAGCAGCCAAAAGTAAGCAATTTCTACAAATACTTGAAGACTCAATCGTCGAGTGCCCGGCTATTACTCACGAGATTATGAACTCCAATCAGGAATCCGAAAAAGCCAGTTTTATTTTAATTGAATCAGCTCAAATACCCGCTATAGAAGCTCTTAAGCAAGTGATAAAGGATAATAATCTATCCGACAATCAAATAACAAGAGCTGTTGCCACGGTTCTAGAGAAGCTACTTTTTATAGGTACTACAAAGGATCTCAATGATAAAGAGAGCATACCCAAACTTTTAGCAGTATTCATAAAATTAAATAAAGGGAATAAAAAACCCTTTTACTTGGTGACTGGAAGAAGTTCCAACAGCAATACAGGGATTTTAAATACCGACATTCTTACATTTTTCAATGTATGGCAAGATCCAAGCAGTGGAAGTAGCATTGGTTCAAAAGATAAAGTAATGGCGGCTGGATCTCTACAGCTGGCAAGCGAGGACACAGATTGGTGGGAAAGGCTCAACTCGTTAAGTTTAGAAAATTTGCTATCTAAATAATTTGATGAATCAGTTCTTAAAAATCTTATCTTCCACCATCCTATCAGCCAAAAAATCAACAAAAGTTCTAATTCTTGTTTTGTCTTTTACAGAGGGATGAGTAACAACCCAAACTTCTATTTTCAGTTTGTCCGAAAAATCAAATAGTTTTGTCAAAGAAAGATCCCTCTCACAATGAGCATCTGGAAACATTGATAAACCTAAACCTTGTTTAAGTAAGCAGAACAAAACAGCAAAACTATTTGAATAAATTACTTTTTCTGGATTGAGCAAGGCTATGTTTTCCTTAAGCCATTTCACAACTGGCCAGCTAGATAGGTGGCTAACTGAACCGCATAAATAACTATGATCTTTTAATTCATTGATAGAAGCAGGAGTTCCATATTGTTCTAAATAACTGTTTGCACCATAAATGCTAAAGGTCATAACTCCTAACCTTCTTCCAACCCAATGTTCCGGAGGGCTTACTCCAGCATAGATAAAAATATCATTATCTCCACTGTTAGCACCATCTTCCAAATAGCTTGTTCCAACCAATATCTCAATAGAAATCTCTGGATAAAGTTCCCTAAACTCTCTGGTATACCTTGGTAGATGGATTGAAGCCATACTATCGGTAGTAATAATGCGGATTGACCCTTTTAAAGCATTATTTTTACCAGAAAGTTTTTTGCTTACTAAATCGAGATTGTCCTCTATGGTCTGAACAGTTTGAAAAAGCTCTTCACCCTCTGGCGTTAGAACATAACCAGATGGCATTTTGTGAAACAGGCTAACGGCTAAATCACTTTCCAAACCCTCAATTCGTCTAAAGACCGTTGAATGATTTACAGCCAGACACCTAGCAGCTTTTGACAAATTACCATTGGTGGCAACTGCCAAAAAAAATTTCAAGTCATCCCAATTATCAAGAGTTCGCAAAGTTAAATACTCAAAATAACAATCATTTAATTTTGATTATAAATGAGTAAAAGAGTTTGGTGCCACTCTTATAACAATTGACAATGTTAAAAATTATTTGAGTGCTTCAGCAACTTCTGTATGAATGACTTTACCATCTTGTATATTGAGCCCACCATCGAGGGTTTGATTCACCGCTCCAGTTGAAGCTAATTTAAGTGCATAAGGCAAAGTAGCATTGTTTAAAGCTTGAGTAGATGTACGAGGAACCGCTCCTGGCATATTGACCACACCATAATGCAAAACACCATGTTTAACGTAAGTTGGCTCTGAATGCTTGGTTGGCTTAATTGTTTCTATACACCCACCTTGGTCAATTGCAATATCGAGTACAACCGAACCAGGTCGCATTTTTTTAATTACTTCTTCTGAAACTAA
>JANRMG010000043.1:0-7305 GCA_033761855.1 Candidatus Caenarcanales bacterium | reverse complement strand
GCCCCATTCGGTAACACCAACCGCTTCGGCTAAATTGCCACAAGAGCAAAACCAGCTACAATAGCGCTTGCCAAAAAAGTAAACAATAACTGGAATAACCACAAAAATATAAATAGCCATTCCCGCGCTTTGGAAAGCCGGAAAAACATAAACGTGAGCGGATTTGCTTGCTAGTTTATTCGGTGAATCGGGCCAAAAAGGGTGCCCGCTAAACAAAGGTACAAATACATAAGGTATTAAAAAGAAGACTAGAAGCTGTACTACAAAAATAGAAATGAATTTATTTCGCTGATAAACATTAATTGGTTTTTTTTGCTTAGCCCGCCAATAGGGATTGTTGTTTGCAAAAATTACCCAAGCACAAATTCCACAGGTTAACGTTGTATAAACCAGGGAATACCAAAACCCCGGCGACTTGCCCCAGAGATAAAAGTCATTTACGGTTTTACCAAACCATTGGGGATATTTGTAAATTGAGTAAAACGCAAGGACGCTTGGAATGAAGAGAAGCAAAAATATTTTTTCGGCTAAACTTCGAGAGGAGCTTGCAGAAACACTTTTTGGGGTTAAGCTGTTTTCCATGCAGTTCTTTGCCTCTTTAATTTGAGGATTATTTTATTCTAGTCCGATTAGAAAAAAGATTTGTACAACTTTTTAGTTTTCGACAAATTTCATAAAAAAATATTGTCTTTCAATTTGCTAAACTTTTAGTTCACTTTTAATTCTCTTAAATTTTCTGAAAGAATTTTTTAAAATGGCAAAAATTTACTACGAAGCAGATAGCTCATTAGAACCAATAAAAAACAAAACAATAGGCATCATTGGATACGGAAGCCAAGGTCACGCCCACGCTTTAAACCTCCACAATTCAGGAATCAAGGTTATCGTCGGGTCTTACGAGGGCTCCAAAAGTGGGGAAAAAGCAAAAGCTGACGGTCTCCAAGTAGCTTCAGTAGAAGAAGTCGCCAAAAACTGCGACATCATTATGATCCTTTTGCCGGATGAGAAGCACAATTCAGTTTACGAAAAACAAATTAAACCTCACCTCACCAAAGGCAAAACCCTCATGGTTGCTCATGGGTTTAGCATTCACTTTGGTCAAATAGTTCCACCCAAAGATGTGGATGTTTTAATGGTTGCTCCCAAAGGCCCAGGACACCGTGTTCGCGTAACTTATACTCAAGGCGGCGGCGTTCCGGCTCTCTTGGCGATTTACCAGGATGCCTCTGGTAAAGCTAAAGAAACAGGACTTGCTTATGCCCATGGGATTGGTGCAACCAGAGCAGGAGTAATGGAAACCAATTTTAAAGAAGAAACCGAAACTGACCTCTTCGGTGAGCAAGCAGTTTTATGCGGAGGTTTATCTGCCCTTATTAAAGCTGGTTACGAAACCTTGGTCGAGGCTGGCTACCAACCCGAAATGGCTTATTTTGAATGCCTCCACGAAGTTAAGTTAATCGTTGACTTAATCTACGAGGGCGGCCTTGCCAATATGCGCTATTCGATCTCTAACACCGCTGAATACGGAGATTATGTTACCGGAGAGCGCATCATCACTGAGCAAACCAAGAAAGAGATGAAAAAGGTTCTCAGCGAGATCCAGCAAGGAAAATTTGCCCGTAACTTTATTTTGGAAAACCAAAGTAATTGTGCTTACCTCAACGCAACTCGTCGCCTGGAAGCGGATCATTCTATCGAAAAAGTTGGCAAAGAGCTTCGCGCCAATATGAAGTTCTTAGATTTTAAGAAGTAAAAATTTTAATTCATTCAAGAAACAAAGAGAGAGGGGTTCAGCTGAATTCCCTCTCTCTTTTCTTTAATTCCCTTTAGTTAACTAGTGTTTAAAATAAGCCCGGGCATAAATTTATGTAGTACTACTTTTTTTGGTTGGGGCTGTAATCATGCATAAATCACTCCTTTGCAAAGTTTTAGCGATTACTTTGTTGGTCTTCTCTGCAAGCCAAGTTCAGGCTTTTGGAATTCCTGGTCTTCCGGTAAACGTGCCATCTGTTCCTAATATCCCAACACCAAATATACCTTCGGTCCCTTCTATACCTAATCCAAGTAATGTTGTGCAGGATGTTACTAGAAATATTCCAAATCCAACTGATGTAGTTAATAATGCTGCTCAACAGGCCGCAGCCCAGGTAACCCAACCAGCAGCTCAAGTAGCTAGTCAGGCATCAAATTTGCCAGCCAGTCTTCCATCAGTTCCTTCAAACAATTCAGTAACAGCTGGACCTGGTCAAACAGTCTTAGCGGGTTCTAGTGGAAGTATAACAGTTCGTCCATCAGCAGAACTTACTGCAAGAGATAGAGAATTACTTGATGGTAGTGGTTGGAGTTCACAATTGTCAAATCAATCGGGTACTCCAGCTGCAGGGTCAACTGGTGGTTTAGCAACGGGCACATCAAGCAGCATGCTTGGAGGAACTTCTTCTGGCCCTACAGCCAATCCATCACATGCTCCAGCCCCTGGCGAACAATATGGTCCTCATGATACGAGAGGTACAGGAACTAATACTAATAATGCTGATAGGGACTTTGATGATGGTGGGGGAGCTTATCCAGAAGAAAACCCCAGTGATTCAGATCATGCAATGGGTGGTGATGGAGAACATCAAGGCGAAAGTGGAAGTGGAAGCCAAAACAAAAAACAAGACTCTCAAGGTGGGCAATGTGCTTTTAATTCCAAAACTACCTGTACCGGCAAAGCAAAAAACACCGCAGGAAAAGGCGGTAAAGGTGGCGGACTTTTAGGTGGGCTAATGAGTGGAGTAGGTAGTAAAAACCTACTTGTGCAAAAACTATTAGATGTAGGACAAAAAGCCGTATCAAGTGCTTTAAGCGGAAATTTTAATCCTGCCTCATTAGGGGCACAACTCGGTGGAGTTTTAGCAGATGCAGGTGGAGAACTCATTGCTAACGAGATAGGAGGACAGGTAGGACAAATTGCAGGTTCAGCGGTACATGGAGCAGGTCATGCAGCAGTTAATAGAAGGAATGTTGCTAACGGAGCTCTTCAAGGGGCTGCCTCCGGAGCAAGGAGTGTAGCATCAGGGGAATTAGCTTCAGCTTCAGATAGAATTACACAAGTTGCACATACAACAGCGCAAGGAGTCTTTGATGCTGCGGCTCCTACTAGTATTGCCTCAGGGGTATCAATTCCTACTTTTGATCCATCAAATTTACCTGCAAATTTAAATAATGCAATTACCAATGCTGCTAATGCATCCGCAGGTACTTTATACTCTGGAATGCCAAATTCTGCAGCAGGTATCACTTAATGTTCTCGGAGATTCTTGAAATTTAATGTGTATTTAGAAAATAAATTTTGCTTAAAAGTTTTTATTCTGGGAATTTAATTAAGTAGTTATATAAATTATTTATTTCAAATATTCACCATGGCAAGAAACCAAGCAATGAAACCATTAAAAAAGCAATTCGCGATTGCAGGTCTTTTAGTTTTAGCTTCGTCATTTTTCGGTACAATATCTCTGGTAACTAATGCCCAGTCATCTAACCCTCTAAGATTACCAGCCGAACAAATAAGACCAACAGACCCAGCCAATACTGGTTTTGATCCAGCGATTGGGGGAAGAGTTTTACCAGCGAATCCAATTGGAACGACAAGATCAGCAATTCCCACAACTGGACCTGCAAGGCCTCCATCTAATCAAGCATTAAATATTAGACTCGATCGGCCAGTTGTTGATATTCCTAATCCAAACAGTGCTCATTCTTTTCCAAGACCAGGAACAACTGGACCAGCTTCACAACCAGGTTCAGGGCCAATGTATGGAGGATATGTCGGAGCAAGTGGAGGACCTATTGCGACTCCAGCTCCAGGTTCAGGGAATCCCTTTGGGCATCAAGCCGATCCAAACACTCAATATCGTATACAAAGTAGTGGAACAAGAATCACCCCTTATGGTCAAAATGAGCATCCAGATAGCGACATTGGAAGAGCCCACCCCCACGAAAGACCTACTCCAGCATCTGGAAGACAACAATCAAGTGGCAGCGGAGGCTCATCACATGGAGGTGGCAGATGTGGTGGTCTCTATGGAGGAGCAGCTACTGCAGTTTGTGAATCTTCTTACGGTGGGGGTGGTTTTGGTGGATTACTAGGCCAACTACTAAAAAATCCTGCTCTCTTAGGTCTTGTGTCCACTCTTCTGGATGCTGTTAAGGGAGGAGGTCTTAATCTGGGACGTCTTGCAGGAGTTTTAGGTGCCGCAGTCGGACAACAAATTGGTGGTGATATTGGCGCAATTATTGCTGCTGCAGGTACAAGTGTCGCTTTAGGAGGTAACTTAGAAGATGCACTTAAAAGTGCTGGCCTTACAGCTCTTGCAAATCAACATGGTAGTTTTATCAATGGTTTGCCTCAAATTGCTGGTGACTTTGGCAATGTTCCTTTTAATCCAGGAGCAGCTGGAAATGTAACAAATATTTACGGGCCAGTAATTAATGCCGGAGGTAACATCGGTGGTGTAGGCAATGCAGTTAATAATGTAGCTGGTAATGTTGGTAGCGCGGTAGCTCAAGGGGGTTTCCCTATAGTCGGGCAGAATAACGTGCCGGGCATAGGTAATGTTCCAGTTTATGACATGAGTGGACTCGATAACCCTAATAGAGTTTTAAGAACAACAGCCCCAACAGACACAGCTCTTGGAATAGGAGCCATTAATTTACCTGCGGCAGCATCTGCATTAACCAATGCTGGTTCACCTGCCATCGGAACTGGTCCAGCAAATCTTTTTACGCCAGTATCTTTAATTTGGGAAACAAATAAAGATGAACAAATTAGTGCAACTCAATTTCCAGTATCTCCAAATTTAAAGGGAACTTGGTTTACCTGGAAAGCTTCGGCTAGCATGCCGCTTTTAATTTACGATCCATCTCACACTGGAAAAATAACCTCGGCTGAACAACTATTTGGAAACTTTAGTTTCGGCAAAAACTGGAATAATGGTTATGAAGCTCTGAAAAGCTTAGACAAAAACCAGGACCAAAAACTTAGCGGCCGAGAGCTGAATGCTTTGGCTCTATGGTTTGATGAAAATCAGGATGGAATTTCACAAAAAGGAGAAGTTAAATCTCTTAAATCTCTTAAAGTTGTAGAGATATTTACTCAGCCAACTTCGACTGAACTTACTAGTATGGATATTCAAGCTGAGATTGGTTTCTCTAGGAAACTAGATAATGGAAGTTTGGTTTACGGTAAAAGTGTTGATTGGATTTCACAAGGTGGATTCTCAAGTAAAGAAGAAGCTCTTAAATCAGTTGAACAAAAAGCTTTTTTAAGTCAAGCTTTATGATCAAGAGTCTGCTAAGACGTATTCATAATTACTAAAACTTAATAAAATGCAAATTAGTATGCGAGGTTAAATAAATGAAGTCAATAACTTTCTCTCTTCTTGTGATTTTTTTCTCTGCAAGCCTTTTACAAGGTTGTAATAGCGCAGGCACCTCGACTGGTTCAGCTAAAAACCTAACTGGCTATTGGATCTGGGTTGCAAAACAAAAGGGACAAACTGTCTCGCAGGGCTATTTTAACTTTAAGGAAGATAACGGTAATGTAACAGGCACTACGCATACAGTAACCCCCGAAGACAATAGTAAAAAGAAAGTTGCTATTGCTTATTTGCCATTAGTGGGCAAGAGAACTGGCAAGAATTTAAAATTTCAAATTAATCGTCAAACTACTCAAATAGAAAACGAAGCAACCATCTCTGATGATTTTGAAAAGATGACAGGCGCAACAACACAAAATCTTCCCTACTCTAGAGAGATTGAACAATTAGGAGAAAAGTTTAAAGATGAAACCGGCCATGAAATGGTAAAAGTTCAATATGAATGGTCAGCCCAAAGAGTAAAAGACGAAAAAGCCGTTAAGTTTTAAGATTTCGTTCGGAGAGATTTAACAAATTTATTTAAGCTTTTAAGTTGAGTACTTTAACTTATAATTTTTACAATCGAAAATCAATTCAGATTTTCTCAACTGATATTTGCTCTCCCCTCTTTTTAAGATGAAACAATTAAACAATCTTTCTCAAATCGCCGATAAAGTCTATCAAGGCCAAAGAATTAATCGGGAAGAGGCAATAGTTTTATACAAATCTAATGACCTTGCTCTCCTCGGGCAATTAGCAACTTTTGTCAGAAACAAGAAAGCTAAAGACGGCTTCAAGAAAGCAGTTTGGTGGAATACAAATCTGCATCTCAATCCAACTAATGTATGCATTGGTCGTTGCAACTTTTGTGCTTTTGCTAAACTCCCCAACGAAGAGGGAGCCTACACAATGACAATTGAAGAGGCTACTCAAAAAGCGGTTAGGGGCTATGAATTAGGCGCAACCGAAGTTCATATAGTCGGTGGTCTAAATCCGAAGGCTGCTCTTCCCTATTATTCTGAACTTTTACGTTCAATCAAAAAGAATGTTCCTAAGCTTCATATCAAAGCTTTTACGGCTGTTGAAATTGGCTTTTTTGCCAAATTAAGCAAGTTGAGTTACGAACAGGTTTTGGCACAACTGCGTGATTCAGGGCTTGACTCTATGCCCGGAGGCGGAGCCGAGATTTTTGCCAAAGCCGTCCGTGACGACACTTGCCCCGATAAAATCCCCGCTGAACAGTGGATGGAAGTACACGATACAGCCCACAAAGCAGGACTAAGATCTAATGCGACGATGTTGGCTGGAATTGGCGAATCCGACGAGGACCGCATAGACCACATATTACTTTTAAGAGAACAACAAGATAAGTCTCTTGCTCACTCCCCTAATGGGGGTTTCCAGACTTTTATACCTCTAAGTTGCCATTATGAAGATACCGATATAGCTGAAATGGTTGAACCAATCACCGGCATTGAGCAAATTAAAAATATTGCAATCTCGCGGATTATTTTGGACAACTTTGACCATATCAAAGCTTATTGGGTTCAGCTGGGTCACCAGATGGCGCAGCTTGCCTTGCATTTTGGAGCCGATGACATTGACGGAACTGTTGTGGATGAAAAAATTACCAATGCTGCTGGTTCTGGCCGCAAAGGAACGCAAGCCGATATGCTTCGTAAATTAATTGAAAATGCTGGCTTTGAAGCGGTGGAAAGAGATACTCTTTACAACGTTATTAAGCGCGAAGATAATCAACTGGGCCTTTTGGGAGCAGGTGTATGAGTGAAGCAAAACAGTTATCCCGAGACGATTTGCAAAAATTAGTCCACAAAACTATTTATGCGTCGGCCGATTTGAATTCACAGATCCCCGATGTTGACCAAATGGCTCATTATCTCTTCGA